>NZ_JJQY01000002.1:0-84932 GCF_000979295.1 Methanosarcina sp. 1.H.T.1A.1
AAACTACTGGTAACTGGTGGCTGCGGATTCATAGGCAGCAATTTCATCCGCTATATGCTGGAAAAATATCCGGATTATCAAATTGTAAACCTTGACAAACTAACCTATGCCGGAAACCCCACCAACCTCAAAGACCTTGAAAACAATCCTAATTACTCTTTTGTCAAAGGCGACATCTGCGACCCTGTAATTGTCAATGAAGTAATGAAAAAGGTAGATCAGGTTGTCCATTTCGCAGCCGAAAGCCATGTTGACCGTTCAATTGAAGACGGTTCAGTCTTCGTTATGACAAACGTACTCGGAACAAACACCCTTCTGCAGAGCGCCCTTGCAAATAACATAAAAAAGTTTATCCATATTTCAACTGATGAGGTTTACGGAAGCACCATGGAAGGTTCTTTTATCGAAACAGACAACCTGAACCCTTCGAGCCCCTATTCTTCAAGCAAAGCAGGTTCGGATCTGCTTGCAAAATCATACTACACTACATACGGTCTGCCAGTATGCATAACCCGATGTACAAACAACTTCGGACCTTACCAGTATCCTGAAAAATTAATTCCCTTTTTCATCAGTAGATTAATGGAAGGAAAGAAAATACCTGTCTACGGTACCGGTCTGAACATAAGAGACTGGATCCATGTTGAAGACCACTGCTCTGCAGTAGACTTTGTCCTCCACAAAGGCAGTAGCGGAGAAATCTACAACATCGACGGCGGAAATGAACTGACAAACCTTGAAATCACTCACCGCCTTCTTAAAATGCTTGGCAAAGATGAATCTTCAATCGAGTACGTTGAAGATAGAAAAGGCCACGATTTCCGGTACTCCCTTGACGGCAGCAAACTGGAAAAAATGGGCTGGAAACCCCAATATGATTTTGATACTGCTCTGGAACAGACAGTCAGGTGGTACGTCGAAAACAAATGGTGGTGGGAGCCATTAAAACGCTGATAATAGGTTCTAACGGAATGCTTGGCTCAGACCTCTGCAAAGTCTTTCCCTACGCCGTCAAACTAACTCATAAAAATCTTGACATTACCAACCGGACGAGGGTAATAAACTGCATTCAAGAGATAAGACCTGATGTTGTAATAAATGCAGCAGCCTATACCAATGTGGACGGCTGTGAAGACAACAAGGAACTTGCATTTCAGGTCAATGGATACGGACCGGGGTACATTGCAGAAGCCTGCACCAAAGTTGGTGCATCACTTGTTCATTTCAGTACTGATTATGTTTTTGAAGGCTCCAAAAAAGAGTATGTAGAGTCTGAGATCCCAAATCCAATTAATGTATACGGCCATTCAAAATTGCTCGGTGAAAAGAAAATCATCGAGAATATGAATGATTACAGGATTGTAAGAATTTCCTGGCTTTTTGGCATTCATGGGAAAAATTTCGTTGAAACCATGCTAAAGTTATCCGGGGAAATGGATAATGTTAAGGTGGTCAACGACCAGTTCGGCAAACCTACCTACACAATGGACCTTGCCAGCAAAGTAAAAGAAATAATTGAACTAGAGCCCGGAATTTATCATATTACAAATGATGGAATCTGTTCCTGGTATGAATTTGCTTCATCTATTATTGATAACGTGGTTCCCTGTACCAGTGAAGAATTCCAAAGAAAAGCAAAAAGGCCGAAATATTCAGTTCTCGTGAATACTAAAACAGAACCCATGAGGCACTGGAAAGAAGCGCTTAAAGCCTATTTGAAGGAGAGAAATATATGAAAGGCGTAATACTTGCAGGCGGTACAGGCAGCAGACTGTATCCTCTAACCAAAGTGACTAACAAACACCTTTTGCCGGTTTATGACAAACCAATGATTTACTACCCAATGGAGACTCTAATAAACGCCGGAATAAAAGACATTATGATCGTATCCGGCAGAGGGCATGCAGGGCATTTTCTTGAACTTTTAGGTTCAGGGGTAGACCATGGAGTGCATTTTACCTATGAAATTCAGGAAAAAGCCGGAGGTATTGCCCAGGCACTTAGCTTAGCCGAAGATTTTGTTGATGGGGACAGTGTAACTGTTATTCTTGGAGATAACATCTTCCAGGATAACATCAAAGAGGATGTCACAAATTTCAATGGTGGTGCCAGGATTTTTCTGAAAGAAGTCACAGATGCTCACAGGTTTGGCGTGGCAGAACTGAAGGGTGAAAAAGTAATAGGCATCGAGGAAAAACCAAAAGTGCCAAAAACCAATTTTGCAGTTACAGGGCTTTATATTTATGGCTCTGATGTTTTTGATGCAATTAAAACACTCAAGCCTTCCGGAAGAGGTGAACTTGAGATAACGGACGTAAATAATTATTACATAAGCGAAGGGGCCATGGAGTACGGGGTTCTTGGGGGGTTCTGGAGTGACGCCGGGACTTTTGAAAGTTTGTTAAGAGCTAGTGAAATGGTAAAAATACATATGAGATAACTTGCTCTTAGTCATTTTTTTGTGGAGATGAGATTCAATTTGAAGCCCGTTGGTTTTTATATGATAGATATCTGCACAAAATAGCGAAGATCAGGTTGTATCAAAACTCGATCAATTTCTATAATTGGATAGCGAGAATTGTTGACTTTAAATATAAAAAATTATACAGAAATGCGAGTATAATATAGCCTTATAATAGAATGATTTACCCTAGTAGAATCAAATGTAGTTTTGAGATAGCCTAAATTTTGGAATAAACCAAAGGTACTATTTTGAGTTTAATGCAATAGTTACTGATAGTTTTAGGAACAAGCAATCCCACAATATCTAGGAGAAGTGGATCTTTCATTGAAACTGAAGTTTAAAAATCGGAGAAATAGATGTCAAAAGAAGATATGTACAACAATAAGAGTTGCATTTACTATTCAAATATTCGATGGGATATAATTGACCTAATACCCGAAGGAGATCACAAGGTACTCGAAGTTGGATGTGGTGCAGGGAATACTCTGATGAAAATAAAAGAAGTTAATAAAGCCAAAGAGATATACGGAGTAGAGATAAACAAAGAAAGTATACAAGAAAATATCAGAAATATTAATAAAGTAGCTATTGGGAACGTCGAACAGATTGATCCGCAATTTCCAGAGGAATTATTTGATTTCATTATATTTGGAGATGTTTTAGAACATTTAATCAACCCAGAAGAGGTTTTAAAAAAGTACTTGAAATATCTTAAAAAGAATGGAATAATTATTGCAAGCATACCCAATATAAAAAATTATGCTGTGCTATTTAATCTAATAATTCGAGATAAGTTTGAATACAAAGATGCTGGTATCTTAGACCGAACCCATTTGAGATTTTTTACAAAAAGGGAAATAATAAACATGTTCGATAGATCTAACATGCATATAATAAAAATTAAATTAAAGCTTAATTTTCCAATAAAATTTAGAGGTAAATATGTTCATTTTGATAGTGAGAATGTAATTCCTGGTTCCTCTTTCTTTACATCTCAGTATATAGTCTGCGCTAAAAAAAAGTTCTGAATTATGAAGAATAACCTAGGAATGAGATGAGTTGAATACTATCCAAAAAATTACTAAAAATACATCTGTTTTGTTTGTCGCACAGATAGTAAGCTTAGGACTGGGCTTTCTTTATACAATATATACAGCCCGTTATCTAGGGGCCGGCAGATTCGGAATTCTATGTTTTGCACTGGCATTTACAAGTATTTTTGGAGTATTTGCAGATTTGGGACTTAACACATTAGCCACTCGAGAGATTTCTAGGAATATGTCACTATCAAGAAAGTATCTTGGGAACATAATTCCGTTAAAGGTAATTCTAGCTATAATCACTTTAGGTTTTATTGTGCAAATAATAAACCTGATAGGATATTCTGATGAAACTAAAAAAGTTGTGTATATTATTGCATTATCTGCCATACTTACAACTTTTACAGGAATATTCAATTCAATATTTCAGGCATTTGAGAAGATGGAATATCAATCTATAGGTTTGATATTACAGAGTATGTTAATGTTTATTGGGGTACTTTTTGCATTAAATCAAAGGTTAGATATTATTAGTTTTTCCTTCATTTATTTAGTTGTCAATTTTATTGTTTTGGGATACAGTTCTATAATCTGTGTATGGAAGTTTGTTTTACCTAAATTTGAGGTTGATTGGAGTTTTTGGACGCATACTATAAAAGCAGCTCTTCCCTTTGGACTTACTGGAATTTCTGGCCTGGCCTATACATACACAGATTCTGTTATGCTTTCGTTAATGCAAGGAGATGAGGTTGTTGGATGGTACAGCGCAGCCTATAGGTTACCACTGATTTTGTTATTTATTCCAAGCGTTATTAATATTTCAATTTTCCCTTTGATGTCCCGATCTTATATCTCATCGAAAAGTTCTTTGAAATCAATATGTGAAGTATATTGCATATCCATGTTGATCATTGGCATTCCTATTGGAGTCGGGACAACTGCACTCGCGGATAAGATAATTTTGTTAATATTTGGAAGTGGATACGAGCCATCAGTAATTGCATTGAAAATACTTATCTGGACAATAGTAATTACTTATTCAGGTGCCGCATTTGTGAAATTATTTGAATCAACAAATAGACAAATAGTTATAACAAAAATATCAGGTATTTGTTTAGTGGTAAATATTATACTTAACTTGTTGTTGATTCCTAAATTCAGTTACATTGGTGCCAGTGTTGCTACAGTAATCACAGAGTTCATTCTTGTTGGGAGCATATTTATTTATTCATATAAAAGTGGATACGGAATTCCAGGAAAAAAACTTATTAGGATAATATCAAAAATAACTGTCTCTAGCATAATAATGGGCGTTTTTGTCTGGTATTTTGTGAACTTGAACTTATTACTATTGGTATCATTAGCAATTCCATTATATTTTGGAGTGCTCTATATGCTTAGAGATAGGGGATATATTTTGGAATTGAAACAGATGAAACAGATAAGTCTAGCCAAAAATAATAGTAAGTAGAGATAAGGTATTGTACATTAGCAACATACAAAAAGATTAAACTAATTATGATTGTTTTTGAATGTATATTAGAGTGGTGGATCAATGATTTCAATAGTGTGCGTAAATAATAATGACAAAATCCTTAATAATTATCTACTGAAAAGTCTAGAAAATCAAACGTTAGATTACGAACTAATTATTGTGGATAATACGAAAGGAACTTTCAAATCAGCGGCAGAAGCTCTAAATTATGGTGGAAGAAAGGCAAAAAGAAAATACATAATGTTTGTACATAACGACGTAAGTTTATCTTCAAATAAATGGTTAGAAGAAACCGAAAAGATGTTAGATTCTTTATCTAATTTAGGAATTGCAGGAGTTGCAGGAAAAAAAAATCATGACGGTGTAATGACAAATGTTACACATGGTGATCCACCAAAATTAGCTGGGAAAATTAGTATTCAGAGTCCAATAAAAGTCCAAACTCTGGATGAATGTTTAATAATAATTCCTAAATGTGTGTTCGAGGTACTGCAGTTTGATGAAAAAGTATGTGACAATTGGCATTTATATGCAGTAGACTATTGTTTAAGCGTAAAAATACTTGGTTTTGATGCTTATGTAATACCTAAAGGGATATATCATAGATCTTCAGGATATTCGATGTCAGAAATATATTATGTGACTTTAAAAAAAGTATCAAATAAACATAACAAAAGTTATAAAAACGTATATACAACAATGGGAGATTGGAACACCTCTAATCCTCTGATTTTGCAGAGAATCTGGAAGAAATTAAAATGTATACCAAAATACCTATCGGCAAAATTGATAGCTGAAAGATGCTGAAAATATTATTAAATTCTCGCGGGTTTCTCTCCTCGGGGAGAGACCCTCAACCTGTTTGCCGGATCCTTATTAGGGAAGCTCGAGCCGTGAATTCTACAGCAGTGTAAGTTCCAGTCTTTCTGGCACCTCCTCAATGAAGTGGCGCTCCGGCACCTTGTTCAGGCTCTGCCAGGGAGATCATGAAGGGGGTGCTCGTGATCGGCGCATATATTGGCGCATTCTGGGGGCTTATGCAGTGGTAGAAACGTGGATTATTTATGGTGTACTTTTTGCCGGGATTACGGTTGTGTGTCTCAGGAGGGGAAATGGAGCAACTATGGAACATGATTCATGAGGTTATAAAACTGAAGAATGATAACCGCAATTTGATTAGTTCAAAAAGCAAGTTAAAAACTCACATTTCGACCCCCCTTTCAAAAAGAAGGTTATTTTTGAGACCATTGAATAAATTTATTGTATCAGCTGAAAAAATAGAATCCATAATGTCAATAAGTTGTGCATGAATCTTACAATTCCGCGAAAATTCCGGCCCATTCTATAAAAATTACCACACAGTTGAGATATATTTCATCAAGAACTCATGAGAAATGCAAAATTTAATGTATAAGTGGGCGCGAAATGGGCACCGGACTGTATTAATAAAAAGATTAAGTTGGGTTTTATTGGAGGGGTCGAAATGTGAGTTAAAAACAAAAAATGGGATTGATAAATAGTGTTACTAGATACAGTTTTATGAAATGTGCAGATGCCCGCACAAGTTTGCGGAATTCGGCTGAATTCATAGAAAAAATTTATAAGTACAACTCGAAATATTATAAGTGTCGGTAGGAAAAATAATGTTCCCAAAAGTGAGTATCATTATTCTCAATTGGAATGGTTGGAAAGATACCATTGAGTGTTTAGAATCACTTTATCAAATAGATTATCCAAATTATGACGTTATTGTTGTTGATAACGCCTCAAAAAATGAATCAATTGAGAAAATAAAGGAATATGCAAAAGGTGAAATTGAAGTAAAATCAAAGTTTTTCATATTTAATCCGGACAACAAACCAAAAAAAGTCATCGAGTACACAACGGATGGATTGGAATCCAAAAATGAGAATTTAGAGAAATATGAAAATCTGGACTCTGACAGAAAATTGATCATAATAAAAAACGATGAAAATTATGGATTTGCCGAAGGAAATAACATTGCTATAAGATACGCTTTGAAGACTTTAAAACCTGGATATGTACTATTATTAAACAATGATACTGTTGTTGACAATTATTTTGTAAAAGAATTAGTGACAATTGGAGAAAGAGACAAATCAATAGGAATAATAGGTCCAAAAATATATTATTATGATAGAGACGGAAAAAATAATGTTATTTGGTTTGCAGGAGGAAAAATAGGGAAATGGTCAGGAAAAACCTATCATTTAGGGCGCGATAAAGAAGACAAAGATATTTACGATGAAATCAAGGAATGTGAATATCTAACTGGCTGTGCAATACTACTTCGGAGAAATTTAGTAGAACAGTTGAAAGGGTTTGATAGCTCTTATTTTGCATACTATGAAGACGTAGATCTTTCAGTTAGAGCCACGAGAAGAGGTTGGAAAAATGTATATGTTCCAACGTCAAAAGTGTGGCATAAGGTTTCAAAGAGTACTACAAAAAGAGGGAAAAAATTTTCTCCGACAACAATATATTATATAACCAGAAATAAAATATTATTTATGAAGAAACACAAAAGTAAATTTAGATATATATTGTTTATTATATATTTTATAACATATAGAAATGCGCAAATGTTTATGTATTTACTTCTTATCGAAAAAGACACAACGTTATTAAAGAAATTCTACCAAGGAATGATAGCTAGCAAACCATTTAATAAAAGTTAATAACTCGTAACCTGCTTTCGGCAGGTAAATGTATAGTGTCAAGGCCGGTGAATAATTCCTCATTTTAGCCGGATTAAAATTCCCCAATTTCCAATCCTTGAGAAAAACTCGAGGATCCTAAATAATGCTGAAAACGGAGGAATGGCTATTGATACGAGATTTGTATTCACAAGGCTTTAGCATCAGTGAAATCGCCAGACAAACAGGTTTTGACAGGAAAACTGTGGGGAAATATCTTCGGCTGAAAACCTTGCCTGAACCCCAGAGACGTCCTGGAAGGAAGAGCAAGCTTGATCCATACAAACCTTATATTCTTGATAAACTCAAAGAAGGTCCCTATACTGCTATTCGCCTCTATCGGGAAATCAAAGAAATGGGTTTTGATGGAGGAAAAACCATAGTCAAGGACTTCGTACAAAAAGTCCGACCTGAGCAGGGAATCCCTGCCGTACTCCGATATGAAACAAAACCAGGTGTCCAGGCTCAGGTTGACTGGGGAGAGTTAGGAACTGTTGAGGTTGATGGAAAGGTAAAGAAGCTTTACTGTTTTAACATGATTCTTGGATATTCCAGAATGAGATATGTTGAATTTACACTGAGCATAGACACTCCAACTCTAATTCAGTGTCATCTGAACGCTTTTGAGTACTTTGGAGGATTTCCACAGGAGATTCTCTATGATAACATGAAGCAGGTTGTTATCAAAAGAGCCTTAAAGTCATCAGATTCTGAATGGAACTCACAGTTTGAGGATTTCTTCAAATGCTTTGGTTTTATTCCACGGTTATGCAGGCCTTACAGGCCTCAGACAAAAGGCAAAATTGAAAATACAGTCGGTTACGTTAAGAGGGATTTTTTCCTTGGAAGAAGGTTTTCCTCTCTTGAAGACCTGAACGCCCAAGTTCACAGGTGGTTAGAAAGGGTAAATTCAACTGTCCATGGAACAACCTATCAAATCCCTATTGAACGCTTTAAGGAGGAGAACCTGAGCCCTCTGGGCCAGGTTCCTCCTTACAAAGTTGTCCATAAGGAGACCAGAAAGGTCTCCAGAGACTGTTATATTTCTTTCCTTGGAAATAAGTATTCTGTTCCTTACAGGTTTGCAGGAAGAACTGCAGAGCTTCAGATCTTTGAAGGAAAATTTGATGTCTATGTTGATTATGAGAAGATCTGTGAACATGAAATTCTTCCCGGAAACTGCAGAGTTTCAAGGAAAAAGGAACATTTCCAGGGTCTTCTGAGCGAGATTCTTAAAGAGAATTCAAAATGCAAGAAAAATTCACAGATTCCGTTGAAATTCTCAGGTCCAGAAGTTGAAAAAAGGTCTCTTGATGTCTATGAAACATTCAGTGAAGGTGGTTTTGAATGAACAACTTCAGCTACGAAAGGATTCACAGTAACTTGCAGTACCTGAAACTGAATACAATCGAAGAGCTCCTTGATAACTGCCTTGAAATTGCTGCAAGGGACAGCAAGACAACAATGGAAGTCCTTGATTATCTGTTTGAACGGGAAAAGAAACACAAGGAAGCTGCTGCAATTGAGAGAAGGATGAAAAGTGCAGGTTTTCCTGTGAAAAAGACGCTTGAAGAATTCGATTTTGAGTTTCAGTTATCTATTGATAAAAAAGTCATAGAAGACCTTGCAACCTTGAGATTTGTTCATAATGCAGAAAACGTTGTTTTGCTCGGTCCTCCTGGCGTTGGAAAGTCGCATCTTGCAATTGCTCTTGGAATTGAAGCGGTAAAAGCAGGAATTTCGGTTTACTTTACCAATACAGGAAACCTTATTGAAAGGTTGAAATTAGCAAATAGAGAAGGAACGCTTGAAAAGAAACTCAGGGACTTGATGAAATATAAAGTGCTGATAATTGATGAAATAGGATATCTCCCATTTGACGAAGAAGGAGCTCACTGCTTATTTCAGCTAATCTCCAGACGTTATGAAAAGTGTTCAACGATCCTGACATCAAACAAGTCATACGGAGAATGGGGAGAGATATTCCAGGATCAAGTAATAGCGGCTGCTGTACTGGATCGCATACTCCATCATTCTACTACGATTAACATAAAAGGAGAGAGCTATAGGCTAAAGGAAAGGAAAAAACAGGGAATAAAAATGGGAAATATGTATCAGTGATTTTAGAGTAAGCTTTTAAAAAATTGAGTAAAATTTATATCAGCATATGAGGAAATTTATACCGGCTAATGTGAGGAAAAGTAAACCGGCCTTGACATATAGCTTAATCAGTATCTCCGAACGAAGTTTATACTTTAGTCAAAAAGTATAAACTACGATAAAAATCAGGTTATGAATAAAGGATTTTACTACCTCCATTAGAATATATGGAATTTAATTTATCCAAAAAAGGATCCATCTCTTTAATATCGTAATAAGTTGGAGCAGAAAGCTTTGGATCATATCCAATGCAAACACCTTCAACAATATTTAAATAACTTAAATATACATAATTTCCTTTGTTAATTTGTGTTGTATCACTATTTAGAGGATATATTTTGGCAGGCGATATCAAGCCATAAGCAATAAGTGCACTACCACCCTCACCATTTCCTTTAGTAGCATAAACATTGCTTTTTTGAACCATATTTAAAGATAACCATTTAGCATTAAACACATTATCTTCATACATGTAATCAATAAAATAACCTTTGTGTTCGAGATCTCCATACTGTTTCACACTTTCTTGACTCAATGAGATGGAAGAGGGATTGTCTTTGAAAACTTCAAAAATAAACCCACTGTTAAATAGAAGGAAAATTATAAAAAATACATACAATGTTCTTAATTCGAATTTAGTGACCTGAGAAAAACAAGTATTCTTTAATATTCTGCAACTTAGCAATTTGATACAAATAATACCACCTATCACCCCAATTGGAGAAAGGAAAAAAAGAGATAGATGATATAATCTATAAGGATTCATTACTGCAAAGCCAGAAATTACGATTCCTGCCACACATATGAGGAGCCAATACAGAGAGAAACAAGAATAAATATTTTCGAATTTTGCAATACATTCTTTTATAGAGACAGCTAAAAGCCCAACACAAATAAAAAACATGGTTACATAATGTAACATTTTATAGATCAACCGTAAAAGAGAGTCTGGAGAACTTGCAAAGTAATTCATGCCCCTCGAATATTCGGGGCTCATAAAATTTATATAAATTGTTTCAAAAATATTAGTTCCAAGATTGAAAATTGAATTAAATATAGATGAATTCGAAATATATAGATACCACGCAAATACCATCGTACAAAATATTATGAGATAATTTAGAGAGATATATTTGTTTATTCCATTCAATTCGTTGTTCTTCATAATTAAAAAATAAGTATTTGATTTATTTTGCGAGAGATATGAGACAATACGTCCATAAATAGACAAACTAACAAAAACAAAAAGTAAAGAGAACAGAATAAGGTAAGAAGTCCCATAGTGAGAAACAATTAAAGAGAAGGAAAGAACAATCAATAAGAATTTGGATGTGGCATCTTTTTTAAAATCAAACATTAAGAGTAATAATAAAGCGAAGAATATTTCGGCTGTTGACTGTTTACATAAAGAGGGTATAACTTTGTAGAAAGGATATAAAGACATGAAATAGAAAGAAGCTAAAAATGCAATTTTTTCATTCGTTAGTTTATTATATAGACTGTAAAGTCCTAAGGGAATAAAAGAATATAAAAATGGATAAACTATTTTATAGACCCACGTCAAATTGAAACCACATAGAATTTTAAAGATCGGTGCAATTAGCGTTACACTTAACATAGAATTATAATTAGAAGGAAGTGTAGAATTCCAATATAAATTATTAATTACCAAAGATGAAAAATATAATTCACTAATTGCATCATATTTATTCACATACATAGATATCAACGTATCGTGAAATATAAGTGAAATTGATATTATCCATACTGCCAAAGGATATAATTTATTGGGCACAAACACATCAAATCCAATAAGAAATACAAGAACGGAGATTAAAACAAACATTGCCATTAAAATGCCATTATAATGATAAAAGTTCACACAATATGTTCCAAATATACATAAGAAAGGAATAATAAATAGAGAAAGAAATTGAGAGGAAAAAATTTCTTTGAGATCTATATAATTTGGTTCTGAAAATTCCTTATCTCTTAAATAACAAATTAAACATAAAATCAGTATAAACACAAAAATTGTAAACATTAAATACTTTAGAGAAAGTGGAGTATAAATACCAAATAACGGATATGTAACATTTATGAAAAGTCCAATAGACATTAAAGAAAAGAGACTCAAACCAATTGAAAAGAATAGTGTTTTAGTGATACCTAACTTATGTAATTTAAGTATTCGAAGTATAAGAATGCCTGGTACAAATGCAAGATCAATAAAACAAATTATCTGCCTTATTATTGAGATTTGATATGTTATTGAGACAGAGATTACACTGTCAAACATAATTAGTCCAAAAACGGAAAGTTGAACAGAGAATATTATTATTAGAAAATTCTTTATGCACCAATCATTGATTTGAAAAGGATCTTTTATTTTCATTATAATACCCGTTCTCACAAATCTGTAGAAAGTTCCATATACACATTTAGCGTTTCTTTGCCAAACTTTTCCCAACTAAAAAACTTAGGACTCACCGCGAAATAACATAGGCAGTTTTTAAGAATGTATTAAATAACTTTCACGAGCAAGATAGCTGATTTAACTTTAACTAAATTGTCTATTGCCTAAGTTATTTCGTTACAAATCCTTAGCCCTTTCCAGTCCTTTTGCAATCATTTTGTTTTTGAGATCATCGTCTGTCAATCCCTATAAATTGAATTTGCTAATTCTGCTGGATTAAGAGGATCAAAAAGACATCCTGCATCCCCTAGAACTTCCGGAAGAGAGGAAGTGTTTGACACAATTACAGGAGTGCCACAAGCCATTGCCTCAAGAGGTGGTAATCCAAAACCTTCGTACAAAGAAGGATAAACAAATAAATCAGCTGCATTATACAAAGCAGGCAAATCTTCATCGGGAACATAACCTGTAAATATGACATCGTTTTGCAGGTTTAATTCATTCACTAAATATAAGAGTATCTCTATATGTTCCTCAAATACGGAAGATGTACTTACTTGTTCATAACTAGTGCTGCGATTCCCAAATAAATCCATTATTTGGGGAGGGATTTGTTGATCACGAGATGGATTTTGAAGTTTAGGTTTATGGATGTAATCTGGAATCGATACACTAGTCAATAACTCACGAATACAACTTATGTAAGGAAGATAAAGATTGGATATAAAACAAACTTTCATATTAACTCCTAAGTAACGAATCTGTATACGCTTTAAGAGTACCTTGTGTACATTTTTCCCACGAAAAATTCTTCTCTACAAGTTTTCTCCCGTTCTCCCCCATTTCAATTCTTAAAGCTTCATTGTTTAGCAGATAAAGCATAGAATCTGCTAGTGAGTTTTGATCTTTAGGAGGAACTAATAACCCAGTTTCTCTATGCTTTATTACGTATTGTATTCCTCCCACTTTTGTACCTATTACAGGTTTACCACACGCACCCCCTTCTATCAACACCATCCCAAATCCTTCTGTAATTCTTGTTGAGGGTAACACAATAATGTCTGAACCTCTATAATATTCTATTAATTCCTTTTCCTCAATAAATCCAGAAAATATTACTTTATCAGAAATATTCAGATCTTCACACATTTTTTGATAAATAGGGATCATATCCCCTTTTCCAACAATAATCAAATAAACATCTTTTTTAATTTTAGATACCTTATCAAAAGCTTGGATCAAATAATCTACGCCTTTATGTGTGTGGGTCCTGCGGAGTTGACCTACAAAAAGAATAATATTTGATGAATGAGGTATGTTATAAGCATCGTGTGGCTTGAATGATTTGCCAACAGTATAATTTTCAAGATCAACTGCTGGAGGAACTAATACAAGCTTATTTTTAAAAGGATCAAGAAATTGTGATTCATTATAACAATAAGGAGATGCTGTAATTATTGGAGAACTAATTTTAAGAGGTATGGTTCCGAATGTATGATTGTAAATAGTCGAAATTAAGTTCATGAAAAAAGTAGGTTTAATAACATCGTTATGGTAAGTCAGTACAAATGGGACCTTATAAATCTTACTGACAATTGAAGCAACCTCTGCATAAAAGGGAACAGGAGTTACTCCATTAATTATATCATACCCATTATCTTTGACTAATTTAGACATTTTGAAAAAAAGATCAAATCTTATAGGGGTATTATAAAAGGTAAAATTTGGTTTATGCCTGATAACTTTAATACCATAAATTTGTTCGATAGAATCTACATCATTTCTTGTACTACATAATACAGTAACATTATGTCCTTTTCTTACCATCTGTTTTGCTACATTGTATTCATAATTTTCCAGTCCTCCAAGTTCCGGAAAAAAGTAAGGGCAAACCATAAGTATATTTAAAGATTTTTTCTCCCTTTGAACAAGTTGGTCCAAATTTGGGATAATGGTTCTGCTTGCAGCAACCTTCATAATAGGATTCAATTTCATTTACTATTTCCTCCCAATCATACTTTTTTGGCATCCTCTTCAAATAGAGTGGAAAGCTCTTCACTTTCAACTTAATGTACTTTTTTCTCTGATAAATTGAGCCAGAGATAGTATCTCAAATTTCTTGCTCACTCTGTCAAACATATACTGATATGCACTTACACCCAGTTTTTTGCAGTCTGAACAAAGGAGTACGGTCGGCAGCAAGGGTATAAATTGTGCGAACCTCCATTTTCACTAAATTCTTTTGACTGCTGTTTAATGACTTCGCTTACACCAGAATAGATCCTAAATTCGTGAACAAATATTGCAACATTCAAACATTACTTTCAATAAAACCGAAACCCATAAAAGAATTTAATGTTATATTGAATTATATAATTGATCCATTTTTTTAGATATTATTTCCCAACTATAATTAAATACAACAAATTCTTTACATCCTTCCATCAGCTTCTTCAAAGATAGATCATCCTGAAATAATCCAATAATCTTTTCTGCGAGTTGTTCAAAATTTTCAGAAGAAAAAACACATATATTCTCTTTTGGTAGCATTTGCGTGAAACAGGGAAGATCACTAACAACTAGAGGAGTACCACATATAAGAGATTCCAATGTAACTATACCCTGAGTCTCCCCGAAAATACTTGGTACTACAGTTAAATCCGCAATGTGGTAACATAATACTAATTCATAAAAAGAAACAAAACCCATGAAGATTACATTTTGTTCCAATTTAGAGTCTGATACTATTTTTTTTAAAGAGTTTTTGAGTGGACCATCACCTACAATTATTAATTTTGTATCTGGGCAACTTTTATTAATAATAGCATAAGCCTTGATTAAGTCCAAAATTCCTTTCCTATCTACTAAACGACCGACAAACAATAAAATTCGTTCATTTTCTTTAAGACCCAACTTTTCCTTAAAATGTATTATATCTCTTACATCCACCATATAATCCTGTGGATATATCCCATTCGGAACAATTTCCAAATTGTTGAGACCAAATTCACTAAAGATTCTCTTATTCTCGGCATTATGGACAACAACCTTGCGAGCACCTCTCAAAATAAATATTCCAATCGTTGAGATGTATAGATCTTGAAAAACGGATTTTATTTTGGAATTATAAATTAGCTTATTTGTATGGCAGGTAATAATCAAAGGATATTTTTTAATTCTATTCATAAATCCAGCTATTATTGTTCCAAAAAGAAAAAAATCATGAGCATGAACGATATCAAAATCGCTCTTCATCAATTCTATAAATATTGATGGTGTAATTGGGTTATTAAGTGGTCTACCCAACGACCTCAAAGGAATTACATGTACATTTGGATGAATATCAATTGAACTTATATCTCCGACATCATTCGGACAATAAATTGTAACATAGTGACCTTGTTTTGCTTGAAGCTGTGACAGATCATAAACATGTTTAGCAATACCACTAACTGCAGGTGGATATTTTGTACAAATATGACAGATATGTAATTTATTTTGGGATTCCCCCATTTTCACACCTACTATTTAAGATACTCAATTTTCGTATTCCATCTTCTTCAACCTGTACAAAATCTCATCCTGAATCTTCCGCTGGGTTTTCAGGATATCAGCTATCATTCCAAGAGTCATCGTGGAAACCCCAATAAGTATCAGTAACACTGTCATCACAGCTGAAGGCAAATATCCTCCCACTGCCCCTGTTTTAAAGAATCCTAAAAGTACCCGAGACCCGAAAAGAAGACCTACTAAGATAAATAGGGAACCAAAACCAAAAAATGTATCAAGAGGATGGAAGTCACGGTACCCCCTTGCAATTGTAACCCCTGCCCTCTGGGCATATTTCCAGATATTTGAGATCAGGCGGGAAGGACCCCCTTCCCGTTTTCTGAACTCGATTGGGACTTCTTCGATCACAAGCCCGTAGTAGGAAGCCTGGATGAGGGTTTCCTGGACATAGGTGTAATCAGCCATCACATTCAGGCGCAGGGCACAGTCCCTGGTAAATGCCCTGAAACCGGACTGGGCGTCAGAGATCGGGATACCCGAAACCTGTCTTGTGATGAAAGTTGCGATTCTATTCCCTATTCTTTTCTGGAAGGGCATGTACTCGATATGGCCTTTTGTGCGGGAGCCCAGGACAAAATCGGCTCTGCCTTCAAGGATTGGCTCTATGAGTTTACAGATTTCTTTTCCGTTATACTGTCCATCTCCATCGGTATTCACAATGATGTCGGCACCCATTTCAAGGGCGGTCTGAAGGCCTGCTCTGAAGGCGGGGGCAAGACCTTTGTTTTTCTTGAAACTGAGAATTTTATCTGCGCCTGCTGTTTCAGCTTCCTGAATCGTATTATCGGTTGAGCCGTCGTTGATGACAAGGACTTCAACTTCGTCACAACAGTCACGGGGAATTTCTTTTATAACGGAGGCAATTGTTTTTTCTTCATTGTAAGAAGGAATCATTACTACTAATTTCATAACATCACCAGATAGACAAAAAAAGGAATAGGGGTTTCATCCCTGTAAACAGAAGCCAAAAACATTTTTTGAACCAACATTTTTTAAACCAGCATTTTTTAAAACATGATTATTTCTATCCACCTTCAGGCATTTCCTACGATAAAGGGGGACCAGTTTTTGAAAGGATCAGGATTACATTTTGGGGAGATGTCGTCCTAACTCGATTATTTTCTTTCGGGTTATGCACAGAACATTGTTGCCCATAAACTGTTCGGCACTCATTTAGAATAACTCCCTTTGAAAGATGAGGATGAAAATTTTTAGATATATACTAGATAAGTGATGATAAGCCTCGTGGCTTTAATGACATAATGACTGTTTGAATTTAATGAGGAAGGTAATTTTTTAAACAATGTGGAAGGGAGATCTATATAAACTTTTTGATTTGGCATTAAAATATAATAAAAATAAAGTAATAATAAGAAGGGGAGAACCAGTGTTTAAATAAAAATAATATAATAGGATTGAACTAACAGTTGTAGAAAAAGGGCAATGTTAGAGAGATTGCAGAAATCGAAACATGATAAAAAAATAGAATGGTAATCCAAAAACATGATTATCCGCCCCTATAATTACCTTGCCACATCTAAAGGCGAGACTTCAAAAAGCCTCAAGAGATATTTCTCATTGGTATGGCCCTTGTGAGCCAAATCTCTCTAAGGGGCACTTGCCGCATTTTTATGTGGCGGTAAAATAAGAAAAAATAAGACTATCCAGGCGAAATATGAATACCTGAAAAATGAATAAGTTAAGTTTGTTTTTCGACGGAAAGGAGAGAAATGCCTGGAAAAATAAGAAGGGTAATAAAGAAATTGCCATTAAAAAAATAATTCAGTACCAAAAAAATAATTCAGCCCCCCGGTATAGATGAAAAGAATTTAAAAGAGGGGCTGAAAGCGAATAATTAAACAGACTCGGTCTGCCTGGTAGCTCCTGCCATGGAATGCGCTACAATTCCCCTGAGGGTCATGTATGCACCTGCAAGGGACAGGAAGACCATAAGGAAGGTATGCCCGAAGTTAAGGCTTGCACTGCCCAGGAAAACGGTCTCAAGTAACTTGAAACCCATATAGAAGCCGCATGTTGCAAGGGCAAAGCCCGGTACCGAGTAGAAGTACAGGGGCCTGTTGGCTTCCATATCCTCACCCACGGCCTTCAGGGCTCCGCGGAGGTACTTTACCGGGTTTCTGGTTGAGGTTTCGGAGAGCTTGAAAGCTCCGATCTCGACTTCAGTTATGCGGACGCCTGACCTGCCTGCATCTGCAAGCATTTCATTTTCTATGGCTATCTTTTTGCCGCTGAACCGGAAGATGTTTTTTGTAGAGGCTGCAAAGGCACGGAACCCGCTCTGGGAGTCGGTAATCTTGAGGTCAAAGTTCATTTTTACAGCGGTGCCCTGCATGGTCTGGCCGACGCGGCGGTAGATGGGGACGTTTTTGTCCGGATAGCTCAGGTAGCGACTGCCGTTTACCATCTCGGCATTTCCTTTAATGATAGGGGCAACGAGCTTAGGGATGTCAGCAGGGTTGTGCTGGCCGTTCGCGTCCATTGTAACTATAATATCTGCGCCGAGGTCGGCTGCAGTTTTAAAGCCGGTTTTGAGGGCTTCGGCTTTTCCCTTGTTGGTTTGGTGAGCCACTACTTCAGCTCCGGCTTTCCTGGCGACTTCAGCTGTCCGGTCAGTGCTGCCGTCATCGACAACGATTACATTATCGACATAAAGTTTGGTGAGAAGGACCAGGCTTCCGATTGAGACTTCTTCATTGTAAGCTGGAAGGATAGCGGTTATATTTTGAGAGGATATCCCCCTGAAACGTTGGTTCTCTTTATGGGTTAGGTACTGGGTACTGTTGCCCATAAGCAGTTCGTTACTCATTTGTATGACCCCTTTGAAATTTATATTATGAAGTTTGTATTATTAAGTAGAAATTATAGCGGCTAAAAGCCACTTAATGCCAGTGATGGCATGATTGTTTGAATTTTTAAAGGTTGGTTTGAATACCAAATGCACTTAAATTTTTTATAGACTTGAATCTGGGGCACGAATATATAAATATATTGACAGCCCTACTGTGGCAGAATTATAGATGAGTTATAATAATATCGGTAGAGTCTTTAGTATGATAAATATAACATTATATGATTGAGATACGCGCCTGCAAAAAGCATCGGAAATCTGAGGGTAAAAAGTATAAGTAATCAAAAATAAAAAAATGATTCCGAAAAAAAACAATATCATAAGAACACGAGATTCTGCGCTCTGGTGCCGCAGGCTCTCCCGGATACCAGGGAATTTATTTCAAGGGGTCTGAAACTTTAGAGCTCAACTCAACTCCATCTCCCACTTGCCGCATCTGCAGAAGAGAGGGAAAAAAATGAAACCGGTGAATATGAAAAAAATCAAATTGAATCTGTTTGCCCGGGCTTGACGGGAAAAACATATTCTGAAATTAAGCAAGTTTAAGCAAAAGGTCGTCCTCTGATACATGGTTGATATACACCGAATGCTTGAGGAAAAGTGACAGCTCCCCCGAATAAATTCGCAGACATATTTGCAGCTTCCAGAACAAAACTTGACAATAGAGTAGAGGTTGTAAAGTACAAAAACATCATCAATCAGCGCATTGTTGAAGAGTTGGCGACGGCATCCCGCATTAAAACGACAGGGATTAGCCTTAGACACCCCTAAAAAGAGCGAAAGAATAAAATGTATGAGAAAAAGATAGTTACTCTCCTGAAAGAAACTGGAGAAATATAATAATTTTTTAAATTATACGCCGGATGACCTTAATGACCGGAAAAAAAGTTCCATCAGACCTCTTGACCGTTATTGGGCTTGTGATCCTTACCGATCTCTTTGTACTTACGCCCGGATTAAGTGAAACTGTGCTCCGCAATATACTTGGCCTGCCCCTTGTACTTTTCCTGCCCGGGTATGCCCTGATTGCGGCACTCTTTCCTGCAAAATCCGACCTTGACGGGATCGAAAGGACAGCCCTATCCTTCGGGCTGAGCATTGCAGTCGTGCCCCTGATTGGCCTCGGCCTTAACTACACCCCCTGGGGGATAAGGCTTCTACCAATCTTGATAAGCCTGTCACTGTTCACCATTGCAATGTGCGGGCTTGCATACCTGAGGCGGGCAGGACTTCCCGAAGCCGATGCTTTCGAGGTGCCCTTCAGAGAAACAGCACTCGCGCTTAAAGCCGAAATTCTGGAAAAACCTGAACCGGGACTCGACAGGGCCCTCACAGTTATTCTGGTCCTGTCCATCCTCCTTTCTGTTACAACTCTGTTCTATGTAGTTGTCACCCCAAAAGAAGGGGAACACTTCACAGAGTTCTACGTCCTCGGACCTGAAGGGATGGCTGACAATTACCCGACAAACTACACACTCGGAGAGAGCGGGACAGTAATTGTTGGGGTCGTAAACCATGAATACAGGCCAGTAAATTATACAATGGAAGTAAGGCTTGAAAACAAATCCCTGCCTCTGCCCGAAGATATGCAGCAGGTCGCACTTGCTTATAACGAGACCTGGGAAGAGCCTCTAACGCTCACTCCACCGGTCGAAGGAAAGGATATGAAACTTGAGTTCCTGCTCTTCAACGAGACCGACAAAAACACGCCCTACAGGGACCTCCACCTCTGGATAAATGTAAACTCAACAGATGGCTGAGGGTGTAAAAGTCCCGGAGACTGCAAAAACGTGACTTCGGAAGCAAAGGTCTCCGGGATCCTCAGGCTGGCAGCCTTAAAGATTAAATGCCGGCTGCCTTTTCAAGCTTTATCTGCCTTCATTTCAGAGCTTTCCGTGGAAGAAACTCAATCATCCTGACTGAGCCCCCATGTCCGGTCAGTCGGAGAAGCTGGGCAGAGGGCCATATGAGTGAAATACATTTGCACCGGTCCTGTGGATTTGTGAACTTTTTTGCTTTTGGGATACAGTATTTAACTCGGAACGGAGGCCAGTGAATATTTATAAAGACCTCACCTTTTTCAGTAGCCATTAAGTTCACAAAAGTTAAAGCTCGCTATTTAAGGGAGGTCACTGTCTACGAAACTTTATATAACATTTACAATAAAAACGTGTATAATATGAGAGCTGCATGGCATCTCTGATATTTAATAATAAAAAACCAGTAAAAAACCTTTAATAAGAGATACACCGAATAGATCTGAACCCGCCCCGATTTGAAAGAGGAGTAATTTCAGTGCAAAAATTAATTAATTCTCATAAAAATCAAAAAGAACTGAATTTTCTAATTATCGTTTCAGTTCTGATTCTGGCTTTACTGGCAATTTCTCCAGAAGCCGCATCAAGTAGCAACCTGGAGTTATCACCTTCTCCAGAGATGGGGCCCGTTTCAGAGCATATAAGCGCCGAAGCCCCGGAAGAAACAGGAGATTCCGGAGTTATTTTAAACTCATATGAAGATCCCGAAACACCCCCGAAAATCGGACAGTATGTAGACATTGTCTATACGGTAGGCGGAATCGGGGCAGCAGTTCTGATTCTTCTCGCATATTTACGCATGACTTCGGGAGATCCCGGACTTGTAAAAAACCCCCTGAAAGATCTCCCTTCACTAAAAATCTGGAAAACAGCCAGGCCTGAAGAATCTGAAGAAACTGCTCAGGAAAAACTCGAAGCCAGAAAACTCAAGCTCTTTACCGCAGTCCCTGTCCTGAGTATAACCTTTGCCGAACTCCTTATCTTTTCAGGCAGGATGGGAGCAGCTGTCTGGATACATATAGGCACCACAATTGCCCTTTCCCTTTCCAATATCTTCATAAAAGACCCCGAAGTCCACAAAATCCACCAGGCCCTGATGTTGCTCCCGGTGCTCAGGCTGATAAACCTGTCAATGCCTATCTTTTATGATACCACCCTTTATACCTTCGTTTTCATCTACGGCCCCCTGGCAATTCCTGTGGCAGTCATTGTACTGCACCAGCGGGATTCCCTTGAACAGATAGGGATTACCCTGAAGCACATAATACCCTACATGATTATCTCAGTCCCGCTGGGTCTTATACTCGGGCTTGGAGAGTATTTGACCATCAGGACAGGTTACCTGATCCCGGACCTCACCTTTATAAACCTGCTTAAGCTCACCATTGTAATGGTTTTTTTCGTGGGCCTTGTCGAGGAAGTGATCTTCAGGTCAATCCTGCAGACCAGGCTCGAGACCGCCCACGGTGTGTGGGCAGCCCTTATAATTTCAAGCCTCCTGTTCGGACTCATGCACTCCGGATACGGTACTATTCAGGAAATCCTCTACACTGGCTTTGTAGGATTTATCATGGGCCTTGCCTTCCATAAAACAAAAAGCCTGCCCTTTATTGCTGTGCTCCACGGCTTTGTCAATGTATTCCTTTTCGGGATCCTGCCTCACCAGCTAAGCCTTTGGCCGGGTTTCTGAACCCCAAAAGAAATCATAAAAACTCTTTTTAGGAAAACTTTCCCGGAGCTATTGGTACTCTGGGCCCCCCTTTTTAATTATGCTTCGGAAAAAACCTGATAGACCCTATGAAGGAAAAACGGGAAAAAGAGAGCCTTGAGTAAAACCTGAAAAAAAGGTCATCCATGGGAAGAAAACAGATGGCTCTTCGTTGTTTTGTGTGGATATCCTCAGAAAAACCAACGCGGTCTTGAATTGAAAATCAGCAGGTCAAATCGAAAAAGATACTCATTTTATTTTGTGACAACGCCGGCGAGCCAAAAAGAGAAGTAAAACCAGTCAGGGCATGAAAAAATTAAATGAAAAAATTAAATGGAAAGGGAATTTTTTCAAAAACAGAAATTAAATAATCTCGGCAACCTTGAAAACGACGATCCCCGCAAAACTCAAAAGTAGGGGAATAATTGCCAGATTAAAAGAGCTGTTAAGAGATTTATTCCAGCATTTGGATGCGGAAAGGACTTCCTTTAGAGACAGGAGAGCAATAAGCCCGACAACCACTGCGGCCCCGTACTGAGGAAGTCCCGGGCTCGTAACCATGGAAATTGCACTTGAAGAAATCGCACTTGAAGAGATAATACTAGATGAAATTACGCTTAGCAACATACGAACACCCCTGTAAACATTGAAGCATATACCCGGACACTGAAGAATCACTGGTATAATAATAAACTATTGGAATAAGATTATATCACTGGCATAATGCTGCAACATACTATAAAATACTTATTACTAATTCTGAATTATAAGAGAAGGTAGATCCCTCTGTCAGCCCATCAAGTCACCTGAGTACGTTTTTAAAATTAAGAAGAGGTGATAAATGAATAGAGTTATGAGACGTTTGGAATTATAACACACAAATAACCATCAATAGAGAGAAAATACGGAATATGAGAAACCAGAATTTCATAAAAACCAGGCTTCAACAAACAAAATTAATTAAATAACTGATGTAAAAAATAGACAATAAAGCTGTGCAAAAAATCCGGCACATATTCCCTGCAGACAGTTGTTAAAAAGTCCCTTAAGGCAGTCGATTTTTTATTCAGCGTCCCTCCAGCCTCAGTCTTGCCCTGACTTTCATATTTAACTGTACTCAATATTGCTTACTTTTCTCTGCTTTTTTAGCCTTTGAATATTCTCACGTCTCAGTCCTTCATGTACCCCTGATTTCTGGCTCTTGATCCTGAATGCTTAAAATACTCCAGGCTTCTATCCGCCTTACTTGTACCAAAAAGGACTGAGAAACAGAACAAAATGGGAACAACCAGAGAAAAACTTGAGAAAGAAACCTGAAAAAGAAAATAGTAACTAAAACACCGAGAAAAAAAATCACTAAAAAAGAAAATTGTAGTGCAGAAACGCACAAAAAATGGTTAGTGGTGTCAAGAAGGAGGAGAGGATTCCGGAAGCCCGGAATTTAGACTACCTCTCCAACCTTGAAAACAACAATTAAAGCAAAACAGAAGAGCATAGGTAGGATTGCCAGGTTAAAAGAACTGTTAAGGGCCTTGTTCCAGTGTTCGGATGCCGAAAGGACCTCCTTTAAAGAAAGAAGGGCAATCAGCCCGACAACTACCGCTGCACCATACTGAGGGAGCCCGGGACTTGTAACCATGGAAATTGCACTCGATGAAATTGCACTCGATGAAATTGCACTCGATGAAATTATGCTTAATAGAATACAGATACCTCCCATAAATAATAACTCAGATATACTCACGATTTTGTGAAATTAGTCATATATGAAGAATGCATACTATAAAAAAGTTTCCTGAGATATTAAACGATTGAGATATGAAATATAGTAGAGTAGTATCATAGCCTCATAGACAAGAACCTCATAGAGGGAGAAGAACATAGAGAAGAATCAGCATCTAAAGAAGGAGATAGAGATTCATGCAGAAGGTTATGAGATAAGAATGTTGAGAAGCTTATAGAATAAATGCGAGAAAAGGATATAAACATCAAATAACATTACTAAAACGTTTGCCAAAAAAAGAAGAGGAAGTGAAAATCGGAAGTATGCAGTCATGTTAATTTAAAAAATTAGGGAGTCGGTAGAACTCAGGATATACTATTAAAAAACAAACAGAATAGAAAATCATATAATTGAAATCCAGAGAATTTAACTCACTATCAATAGAAATTTATATAACATTCACGGTAAAAATCTATACAATGATCGTTCTTTAGCATTATTATAAATATATAATTTTGAGCTAGTTATAACAAAAATTTAAATAGACACGTGATAAAAATAAGTAGTATGTCCTTGTTTGAAAAGGAGTAATTCCCGTGAAAAAATTCATTCATCCCCCTAAAAGGCGAAAAACATCTGCCTTTATAATCCTCTCCCTTTCGGTTCTTATTCTGGCTTTACTTACAACCTCACCTGCAGCTGCAGCAGTTAACAGCTGGGATTTATCCCCCGAAAACCCCGTTCTTGGAGATACCCTTCGAATTAAAGGGAGTGCATCTCCGGAAGAGGAAATCGAAGTACAGGTAACTTTTGAGAAGGCCGTTCCGGTATCCGGAGGGGAGTACGAGTACATATTGGAAGGCGTGAAAATCCCTGAAGGTTTCAAAAACCGCTTCACAGTCCAGGCCAGCGAAGCCAAAAACCTCAATGTAAGGGTAAAAATGCTAATCTGGGTGACTAAAAGTTCAGAAGCTTCCGGAAACACTGCAACTGTGACGCAGTCAAGTGTCCCTCCGGGAACCTACCAGATAAAGATGGATGGGGATACCAGAGGAGGAGCCTCAACTGTAACCCTGAAAATCACAGCTGTCCAGCAGATACAAGCTGATTCGGATGGTGATTTCAGTTATTCTTATAATACAAAAGCCGTTCCTCCGGGGGACTTTGAAATAAGTGTCGGGGGCATCAAGAAAAAAGTAACCGTTCAGCAAGGGAAGATCCCAGCTGTGACTCCAGCCCCTTCAGAGGAAACAGAACCTGAAACCGTAGAAGAGACCGGGGAAACAGAAGATACTGAAGACAGCTTAAATCCAGCCCAGCCCCCTGAAAACGGAAATGAAACATCTGTTTTAGATATAGAAACTCAGGGGCCCAAAGCTGCTGAAAATACAGGACTGTCTGTAGATACAGCTTATATGCTGGGAGGAATGGGAGCAGCCGTTCTAATCCTTATCATGTATTCAAAAAGAAAATGAAGCAAAAATAGGAATTTCAGCCCATAGCATGCAAACAATTTGCTATCCTGAAACTGATGAATCAAACAGATTCAATGGGAATATGGAGGAATGTAAATTGAGAAAAAGTCTATTGATACTTATACTAACGATATTCATATTAACCTCTGCACCGGCAATGGCGGGGGGTGGAAAAACAGATGTAAACCAGCTCGGCAACATAAACTTTACCGATAAAGTGGTTTACTTCCAGAGCCATACAAGCGACCCGGCCGAAGGGAACTGGATCACAATGGGATGCCCAAATGAAGGTAGAAGAGTCCAACTTCCTCAGCCGATAAAACTCACTTATAACGGCCCTAAATATGTAGAATATAGCGGGGCTTCCGGGATCTTAAATAAGGACGAAGAGAAAAGTTATACGATAACATACCCTTCAACTGATTCTTATACCACCCTCCCCGTTTACCTCCCTGATGAAGACTTGAGCATGTCTTTCCACGGAGAGACCGGTCTTGAAGGAGAAAATGTAGATATCTACCTGTTCAAAGTGACCTCGGACTGTGCATACGGGCTTTTTGATGCCTTCCAGGCAGGAGATATCGAAAATTTAAACACCCTTTTCCAGGACAGCGTTGAGGGAGAATATGAAAAGTATTCTACTCAACTCGGAGATTGCGGCGATTTATCAGACTATGGCCTTGGATGCCTTGGTGCAGGCCAGTACTGCATAGTTATGGTTCAGCAAAATGATGACGGAAGCATGACAGTCCTTTCTTCAACAGTTTTTGTGGTTGTGGAATCTGAACTGTACGTCTCCTCCCCTTCAAGTATAGAAAAAGGGGATGAACTGGACATAAGCATAACAGGAGTTACCAACGAAAACGCCTGCACCTACGGAGCAGTCCTCATAAAGGAACAGGCATACAAAGCAAACATAGAAATCAACTCCGATGGCACCAGGGACGGAACTTCAGTAATAGTAAACGATCTGGACCTTATTGATGAATTTGACATAACCTCCTCAAACTACAGGTCTAAACTGACCAGGAACGAGCTTCAGAAAGAAATCCAGACCCTTATAGGGGAAGGAAATGGAGCCATAGCAATAGGGGAATCTGGTCAGAAAAAACTGTCACTTACCGCATTCGATCTGCCTGTAGGCTGCTATTACCTCCTTGTGGGCGCATATAACCCCGAAAAGGGACTGGTAGGGCTCTCCCAGATGGAAGTCGAGATTAAATCAAAAGGAAATTCAAACGGTGGCGGCAATTCAGGAGAAAACAAAGGAGGAAAAGGAGGCAGCGGAGGAGCAGGAGGCTCCCCTGAACCTGCGAAGAATGTCAAGTCAAAAGAGCTCTGCCAGCAGTTTGTCTCAAATGGCCACAGGATAAAGTTTGAGTTCACAAAGGGAGCTACCTCTGTCGGTTATGTGGAGTTTAACGCCAAAAAGACTGCAGGCAAGATAACAACTATTATTGAGGAACTGAAAGGAAAATCCCCACTTACTCCCACCGAGCCTGAAGGAGAGATCTACAAACACCTTAATATCTGGGTAGGAAACGGCGGCTTTGCAAATTCAAACAACATTGAAAACGCCATTGTGGGCTTCAGGGTGAGCAAGGAATGGATCACTGAAAACCACATTAATATGGATGCAATAACCCTTCAGCATTTCAATGGAGATCAATGGGACTCCCTTAAAACGGACAAAGTAGACGAAGATGATGAGTATCTCTATTTTGAAGCTGAAACTCCGGGCTTTTCCCCATTTGCAATTACAGCCAGCAAGAATATCCTTGAGATTGGAGAAAAAACAGGAGACACTGAGGTTCAGTCAACTTCAGATGCAGGGCAACAAGACAATTCAGGGTCAGTTATGGAATCTGATATGCCTTCTAAAGAAACCGGAAAAACTGGATTAAGAATTACCAGTTTCTTTATAGGTTTCCTTGTAATCGTTCTGACGGGAGCAATTATAAAGAAGAAAATAGACCAGAACAATGAAGATGGAGATGGAGATTCTGAAGAGTAACTGGAGATTCTGAAGAGTAAGAACGAACAGGAGATATTATTTCTCCTGTTTAAATTCGATTTTTAAAATTACCATGTTGAATAATTGATCCGGTTTTAAAAAATCAGGCCCTTATAGACTTAAATAAGGCTTTTTAATCCCTGTTCCAGTTCGATCTCTCCTTTCCACCAGCCGGCAATTTTTGAGACATCTGCCCTTGAGTCCCGAACATCTCCTGCCCTTGATGCGGCATGGATGATCTGGCTTGAGGAGCCGGTCAGTTTAATTATATTCTCAGCAAGCTCCAGGACTGTTACGCTTTTTCCCATAGCTACATTGAAGACCTGACCATCCCCATGCTCGAGGGCTGCTACGTTTGCCCTGACAACATCCCTGACATGCACGAAGTCCCTGCTCTGAAGTCCGTCGCCGTAAATGACAAGGTCTTTTCCTGCCTTTGCCCTTTCCAAAAAAAGGGGGATAACGGCTGCGTACGGAGATTTAGGGTCCTGGCGCGGACCGTAGACATTAAAGTAACGCAGGCAGGTAGTCCGAAGCCCGTGGTCCTCATAAAACATCCTTGCCAGATACTCACCGTCAAGTTTGGAGATTGCATAAGGTGAGGCAGGTTCAGGATACATACCCTCGCTTTTAGGAAGTACAGGGTTATTCCCATAAATTGCAGCTGAGGATGCGGTCACAAATTTTTCAACTCCTGCCCTGACGCATGCCTGCAATACATTAAGTGTTCCAAGAGTGTTTATCCGGAAAGCCTCGACTGGTTTTTCACAGCTGAGAGGCACCGATACCAGGGCAGCTTCATTGAAGACGCAGTCCATGTCCGAGACCGCCTTTTCAACTACAGCGGGATCACAGATATCCCCCTGGATGAATTCAACATTTCTGTGCTGAGGGATATTTCGGGAAAAACCAGTAGTAAGATTGTCAAGGATCCTTACACTATGGCCTGCTTCTGCGAAATACTCAGCTAAATGGGAGCCTATGAAACCTGCTCCTCCTGTAACCAGCACTTTCATGTTTCGAGAAAAGGAAGAGGTATAAAATAAAATTTTCCATGCGGGCCTGAAAGTTCCTTAGTTCGGGAAAAATAGTGAAAGATCCAGGAGATAGTTATCACCAGGAGAAATCCCTTCAGAGGGGAAAATATTTTCATAGAAAGAAGCCTTATGGGTACAGGGGAATTAAAAAAAATTGGGAATTCGGGTCTTCACGATAAACCAGAAACTGAGAAGTAAAGTACAGTTAGCCATACAGCTTGAGGGGGCTGGAAATTTCCAAAAAATGTTTCTTCAAATTAGTGGCTTATTTACCAGTTTATTAAGCCGATTTACTCAATCGATTATTCCTTTTAGGTTTTCCATTATTCTGCAGTAACAATCTCTGAAGAGAGAATGCTGGCTGAGTAAAGTGGGGAAAATGCAGCAGGGTAAAATGCGGGGTGTGCATAAGAGAGATAAAAATATATGCATAAATCGACATAAAACGAATGGATTATAGAAGATTGGCGGAAAGCTTACATAACTATAAATTATAGGAAGATGGAATACTAAATATTTAAGCAGTGATAAAAATGGCTGGAAACAGACAATCTCCTCTGGATCTGCTGCTTGTGGCAGGTCTTGTGATCCTTACTGATATCTTTATACTTGTGCCCGCACTCAGCGGAAGCTTTCTGCGTACAATCTTTGGACTTCTTCTGGTCCTTTTCTTGCCAGGATATGCCCTGATAGGGGCTCTACTTCCTGCAAAAAAAGACCTTGACGGAATTGAAAGAGCCCTGCTTTCCTTAGGATTAAGCATTGCCGTGGTCCCACTCATGGGACTTGGAATGAACTACACTGACTGGGGAATCAGGGAAGTTCCAGTCCTCACGGGGCTTTCAATTTTCACCATTTTCATGTGTGGGGTAGCATATTACAGAAGACGCCAGCTGCCTGAAGCTGAAGCTTTTGAAGTCCCGGTCAAAGCCTCTATCTCTGCTCTGAAGGCAGATCTTCTGGGAGAAACTCGGGGGGAAACCAGATCCGGAGCCGACAGAGCCATTTCAATGTTACTGGTAATCTCGATTCTGGCCTCTCTTGGCAGCCTTGCTTATGTCATAGGAAATCCCAGAGAAGGAGAAGCGTTCACCGAGTTTTATATCATGGGACCTGACAGAATGATTGAGAACTACCCCACAAACTATACACTCGGAGACAGTGGAACAGTTGTTGTAGGGATTACGAACCATGAGTATAGAACTGTGGATTATACAATGGAGATCAGGCTTGAAAATAGTTCCCTGCCTCTTCCGGAAAACCAGAAATATGTAAACCTTGACCATGACGTATCCTGGAAAGAGCCAGTTACTTTTACTCCGCCGTTTGAGGGAAAGAACATGAAACTGGAATTTCTGCTTTTTAATGAAACCGAAAAAAGTGTGCCTTACAGGAACGTGCATCTCTGGATTAATGTCACAAAGGAGGACTGAATATGGCATCTCCAGACTATCCATCTTCGGAGCTGGAAGCAGGACAGATCTCTTTGCCGGAGCTTGGGAAAATGTTTAAAATGCAGACCGATGAAAAAACCGGATTCTTAAAAAAGATGTTCTCTGCAGGAGCTCCCGTTATTGCTATTGCTTTTGCCGAACTGCTAATCTTTAGCGGAAGAATAAAAGAAGCCGCGCTAACCTATACGCTGCTTCTCATCATCCTTTCACTTTCAATAATGGTCTCAAAAAAAATGGAGATACGCAAAGTTCACCAGGCACTTATACTCCTGCCCATTCTTCGCATGGTAAACATTTCAATGCCGATCTTCTTTGAATCCAACCTTTACTCTTTCGTATTCATATATGTACCTATGACAATTCCGGCAACTATCATATCCATTCATCAAAAAATCCCGGGAGAGAGGAAAGTAGATTTACTCAGGAAAATGTGGATTTATCTGCCCGTTTCTGTCCTCGCAGGCCTGATCTTTGCAGAGGCAGAGTATTTATTAATCCAGACCAGCCCTCTTATCCCGGATCTTTCACCCATTAACCTGCTGGAACTCACAATTATAATGATTTTTGTAGTCGGCCTGATAGAGGAATTTATCTTCAGAGGGATTATCCAGACAAGGCTGGAAGAGTTTTTAGGGCCTGTGGGAGGCATCCTGCTTGCAAGCCTGTTATTCGGGATAATGCATTCAAGTTATGGCACCCCTTACGAGATGGCATACACATTTCTTGCGGGAGGCGCACTTGGGTATTTATTTTACAGAACAAAAAGCTTTTCTCTCGTAGTAATGATTCACGGTTTTATAAACATATTTTTATTTGGGCTAATTCCACACCTGGGTCCGGGATTGGGACTGATATAAACACTGTTGAAAAAAGTATAAAAGAAACTATACATAACATGGCGCACAAATTAAGCAAGATAGGCGAAAATTAAAAGCCCATGCAAAATCAAAGTCGTTACTATATCAACAGATGAATTTCAACAGATGAATTTGAGAATGAGTTAAAAAGGAAAATCGGAGAAGTTACCAGAGTTGCAAACGAAAATATATGGAATCGGAAAACACCAGAGTGTGGGAAGAAAGTACAGGAAAAGATGGGATGTAAATATATAAATACGGAAGAAAAACTATGAAGCCTCTCATGCTCAAACCTAACAGAGCAGGACTGAAGCCCCTGTTTTGTTTACTCATTATACTAATCCTTTTTTTTGGGGCTACAGCCTCTCCTGCCGCTGCAAAGGTAACAGGCTGGGAAGTAAGCCCTGAGAACCCGAAAATCGGGGATACTCTTATAATCAGCGGACTTGCCACTCCTGAAGAAGAAGTGGAGGTTTCGGTTTCCTTTGAAAAGACAGTGCCTGTATACCTGAGAGAGTACACCTACGAGTTCGAAAACATTGAAATCCTTAATTTTAATAACCTCTTTACTGTAAGAGCAGAAGGGGTGGAGAACCTTAAAGTTAAAATGAAAATGGTTCTCTCAAAGACAGAGAGCGCCTGGGCAGATGGCGGGATAGCTACCGTGTCCCACTCCGGGGTTTCTCCGGGAGAGTATAGAGTCAGGGTAGACGGTATAGCAGAAGATGGAGCTTCAGGTGTTAACCTGAAGGTCACAACAGTTCAAAAACTGAACGCCGGAAAAGACGGAAAGTTTAGCTACAGGTACAGTACCGGATCGGTTCCTTCAGGAAAACTTGAAATCAAATTGGGGAATTCGGAAAGGGAAATTATCTTTGACGCAAAAGGAAACGTCCCTGTCTTACAGGCTCCTCCGGCTTCTTCTCAGGTCCGGGCATCTGGAGAGCCTGAGGAGAGAAAAACCTCCGAAATGGCACTTGCAGGCAAGGAATCCACAGATACGGAACTAACAGACAGAGAAAATGAAGAAAAACGCAGTATTTACCTGGCTGAAAGTTCGTGGGATGAAGATAATACTATAGCTGCAACTGCTGGAGAGGTCCCTTCAAAAGAATCAGTAAAAGAATCAGTAAAAGAATCAGCAAAAGAATCAGCAAAAGAACAGGAAATTCAAGAGCATGAGAATCGGGTCATCGATTACTTCTATTTGCTTGCCGGTATCTTAGCAGGATTTGGGGTTTTACTGGCGGGCAGGATGAAAAAGTAAAGAGTGTTGACCTCTTTATTCCCTGTGTCCCGTAGAGTATATAAGTGTGGTTCTCTTAAAAGGGAGTCGAAAGTTATTTAGTAACAGGATTTCAGGGCATTTCGGAGAAAAAGTTTATGGGAAGGCACTCAAACCGCTTCTGGGAAATTGATTGCCTGCGGGGTTTTGCCGTTATTTTAATGCTCGGATATCATTTTCTCTATGACCTCGATTTTTTCGGGCTTGCTGATATTGAGTTAAGGTCCGGCACTTTTTTATATATAGGTAGAGGTGCAGCATTCCTTTTTATCCTGATATCCGGAGCCGCTCTTTCCATAAGCCGTTCAAGAGGTCTTGATAATGGAGTCTCAGGAAAGCCTGCGGAAAATTTTTCAAAATACCTTAAAAGAGGGCTGAGACTTTTTGCAATGGGAATGATAATTACAGGAATAACCTGGATTTTTTTTCCGGGACAGTATATTCTCTTTGGGATCCTGCACTTTTTCGGAGTCTCAGCAGTGCTTGCCTACCCGTTCCTGAAGTACGGAAAAGAAAACCTGTTCTTTGGCCTGTTTTTTGGCATTATAGGGCTCTACCTCAAAGACAGGACTTTCGGGTTTTCTGCTCTTCTCTGGTTGGGCTTCAGGCCAGAAGGCTTCATAACCCTGGACTATTTCCCTCTGTTCCCCTGGTTTGGGGTACTTCTTACAGGAATTTTCCTTGGAAACTCTCTCTATAAAGATGGAAATAGGCAGTTTAAAGTCCCGGAAGCCGAGAACTTCTTGCTTCAGAAACTCATTTCCTGGATCGGAAAACATTCCCTGTTCATATATTTTATCCACCAGCCTCTCTTCCTCGGACTTTTGCTCCTGAGCGGGCTCCTTGACCCGGGAATGATCTAAATATTTGCTACCTGCCTGTTTCCTCCGCGAAAAACTGCTTTTTCGTCTGCTTTTTTGGCGCAAACAGAATTGACAGAAAGAACTAAACCTGCTGGTTTTATATATTATATAGAGTACCTGATTTTGCATTATTATCCGGTATTTAATATTACATCTGTAACTACTCAACGATAATATTTTCACATAACCAGGTAATGTTTTCACATAACAAAGCAATATTGTCGTATAACCGGGAAATATTTTCACATATAAAATTATCCACGTATTGCAATACGAGAAACCGTACTGCAATACTAATCTTGCACTGTCCCCTGAAAAATCATCAGCGCGATTTACCCGTGTATATACAGTTGAACTCTTGAGAATCAACCTGTAAGGAATAAAAAAGTGCGAAACCACAAAGAAAATGGAGAAAAGAATGTATCTGGAAATTGCAATGCTTGCCTATTTTGTAGCCCTCTTCCTAACAATTCGAGATATTCGGATTTTTAAAAGAACGGGGTATTTTTCCTACAGGAAAGGTGCCCTCAGGGGGCTTGCAGCTTCTTCCCTGATCCTCTTAGGGGCAATCAGCATTGAGATAAAGCCGGATCTTGGTCTGCTTATTGTTTTACTCGGGCTTATTGTCAACCGCAAAGGGGTAAGAGAACCGGTTTTTACGAGTGCAGGAACACTTGACCGCTTTCTTGGAAAGACTGATTATGTAAAGAGCAACAAGTTAAAAAGAAGAGATTAAAAAACAGGAATAAACAAAAACTGAAGGGTGAGAAGGGACAGGTAGAAATATAGTCCTCACGGTAGAAATTAACACTTTACAAACTGATGTGGATGTATTTATCGTCACGTACCAAAATTTCTCTACTTACTCTTAAATATAAAGTGAACCACGGAAAACACGTAATAAAGGAAGTACGGGCACAAGCGTTAAGTGCTTTCCGCGTCTTCCGTGATTATAGCATCAGGAGAGGGGTTTTCCCTGACTTTCTGTGTTTTCCGCGCCTATAAACCTTCGAGTGACTTAAGTGTATATTTACATCAGAAACTATGGCAGAAGAAAAAACATTTACAGAAAAGGTAGGGACATTCCCGAAAATACTTTTTCACCCCAAAACTTATAAATCTCAAGTTACCTATTAGTCGACAAAATCAGTATAGTTAAATTTTTGAATCCAGTTTCCGCTAAATCATTAATCGGAGATAGAAGAAAACCCATGTTATGGAACTGCTTCCTTCTCCGACTTCACGTTAACCAGAATTCACAGGGAAACATGGTTAGACAAACCACAAAAACTTGAATAACTGGAATAAAAAACAAAAATCTAAGAGGAGATACGATGGGAAATATAAGACAGACAAACATCAAAAGAACTGCATTTAGCCTGCTTGAAAACTACGGAGACGTTTTTACAAAGGACTTTGAGACCAACAAACTCCTTGTGACAAAGTATACAACCATTGAGAGCAAAATAATCAGAAACAGGGTTGCAGGCTACGTCACAAGAAAAGTTGCACGCATGAAAGTTTACTGAATAAGTTTACTGAATAGATAAAGAACTTATTTCCAGGGAACAGGCAGGGATATCGTATATGTTTGAAGGAGCAATGCCTGCCCTGATCACTCCTTTTACGAAAGACGACAGGATTGACAGGGAAGGTCTACGAAGGAATATAGCGTTTGTAGAAGAGGGAGGGGTTTCAGGAATCGTGCCCTGTGGCACAACCGGAGAATCGGCAACCCTTTCCGCTTTGGAGCATGAAGAAGTAATCAACATTGCAGTGGAGTGCGCAAAGGTTCCTGTGATTGCAGGAACAGGTTCAAACAACACGGGAGAAGCCCTCCAGTTTACAAAACATGCCGCAGATGCGGGTGTTGATGGCGTACTTCTGATCTCTCCCTATTACAATAAGCCTAATCCTGCAGGCCTGCTTGCTCACTTCAAGAAAATTGCAGAGGCAGTAGATATCCCTATGATCCTCTACAATGTCCCCTCCCGGACAGGGCAGGACATGCCTGTGGATGTTATCACCAAACTTGCAAAGGTAGAAAACATCGTGGGAATCAAAGAAGCCAGCGGGAACGTCGGCAAAGTTTCCCAGATCCTTGAGCAGACTATAGATGACGATTTCGTGGTGCTCTCAGGCGAGGACGGGCTGACTCTTCCGATTATTTCCATGGGAGGCAGCGGAGTCATTTCAGTTGTTGCAAATATTGTGCCTGACAAAATGTCGGGAATGGTAAATGCAGCCCTCAGGGGAGACTACGAGACTGCAAGAAAGATCCATTTCGAGATAGCCCCTCTAATACGTGCCCTTTTCCTTGAAACAAACCCGATTCCGGCTAAGAAAGCTGCAGAACTTATCGGGCTCGCAAGCGGGCACCTGAGGCTTCCACTCGCTCCCATAAGCGACGACAACCAGTTAAAGCTTGCAAATGAGCTCAGAAAACTGGGGGTAATGGAATGATTAATGTAGCAGTACTCGGAGCCTGCGGCAGGATGGGCTCCTTAATTATAGAAAACATTACCTGCTCCACCAACATGCAGCTAGTTGCTGCTTTTGATGTGGGCAACATCGGAAAGGATGCAGGGGAATTTGCTCATGTGGGCAACCTGGGAATCCAGATTTCAGATGTTAAAGACCTCGAAACAGTCCTGAAAAAGACTCAGGCTGATGTCCTTATCGACTTTACTATAGCCGGTGCAACCATTGTAAATGCGCCTGTTGCCGCAGGATGCGGAGTAAACCTTATAATAGGAACTACGGGCCTGACTCCGGAACAACGGACAGTAATTGATGAAGCTATCCAGAAAAACAAGGTACGTGCAGTCATATCTCCGAACTATTCCGTAGGAGTTAACGTCTTTTTCAAACTCCTTAGAGAAGCTGCAAAGTATCTTGAAGACTACGATATAGAGATTATCGAAGCTCACCACAACCAGAAAAAAGACGCTCCAAGCGGGACCGCTCTTCGCGCAGCTGATGTGATCAGTGAGGCTCTGGGTGGCAAAGAGTACGTATACGGAAGGGAAGGCATCGCCCCCCGCGGCAAGGAAATCGGAATCCACGCCGTGCGTGGAGGAGACATCACCGGGGACCACACTGTACTTTTCGTAGGAAACTCCGAAAGGATTGAGATCCGGCATATGGCTCATTCCCGCCAGATCTTTGCCAAAGGTGCAGTCCGTGCAGCCGAATGGGTCTGCGGGCAAACCCCCGGAATTTATAATATGGACGACGTGCTCGGCCTCTGAGCTGATTGAGTTAAACTCATTCAGCCCGATTTTTAATTTTATACTTTTTTTGGATAATTCTTTTGAACCCCAGCCAGGAGGGGGCATTTTTGAGAATGGATTTAAGCTCCGCTCCCTTAATTCAAACAGATATCTCTCCTATTGAAATTGGCTGGCCTTCTGCATAGTCAGCATAGAGTTCGACTTCAACAGTGTTCCAGGGCTGAACATTCGTACTGTATGTTTCCGTAGACATGTTGTCAAGAGTGAATTTGAACGTATAATCCACGATTTCAAACCCCGGAACCCGGAACCGGAAGGGTTTGGGATGATAAACTTCCTCTCCTGCTGCAAGTTCATATGTTTCATCAAGCACGGAATTATTTTCCGAGTCATAGATTTCTACCCTGAGTTCATGCCCTTCGTTGTCATGGTTCCTGACAGTAAAAAGTGGAGTCGGTGGCCCGGCAATGAGATAGGGGACGACCACAAACAGTAACATGAATATCAATACCAGAAGGGAAATTCCGAGCATTAGTTTTCTTCTAAAACTTCTCATAATGATTTCACCTGATTGCTGTGACTGAATCTCAATTACTGAATCTCAATTACTGAATCTCAATTACTGAATCTCAATTACTGAATCTCAATGCCGGCCTCAGGGCTAACTGAAATTGTCATAGGCACATCTGAAGCGCTGGATTCTTCAAGCGGTCTGTTCCCTGTAGAAGCATCAGATTTTGAAAGAGAGGATTTGTTTTCGGTCTCCACGAAAATACTGACGTTATTCGAGCTGGTCTGCCCTATCCAGTAGGGTTTTGTGAGATCTTCCCCTCCAGAAGTGTGATACTCTGCAAAAAGAGTATATTCTCCCGGGGGAAGAGTCCAGCAGCTTGAATCCTGGTCTATCTTCAGAGACTCTTCCGGCTGAAGTTCCACAAGGGCGTCATCCATTAGCAACTCCCTTTGAATCACCCCGCATTCATAATGTACATAAGAGCTGTTCGAACTCACAAAAGTAATATCATAACTGATCTGTTCCATCAATTTCCATACGTTTACATTTGTATTTCCTGCGTTTGTCAGGGTAAGCTCGATATTGAAGGGTTCTCCTTCAGTAACCCGGGTTCTATCGGGTACAAGCGTAAAATCCAATTCTTCTGCTTGAGTTTCCGAGTTTTTACTGTCAATACACCCTGAGCAAAGAATCAAAAAGAAAAAAACTGAACTGATCAAAGAAACTCTTTTATTTAGTTTCATGTCTACCCTTCCCGGCCAACCCTCACACCTCATAGGGATTTAAAGAGAGATCAGTCCCTGCCAAAGCAGAAATCTTCCTCCTTACACCGAAGGAGCAACTCAAGGACTGAACCCCTGCTGGCATCCCTGCTGCCGGGGACAAGGACTATAATTTTTTCAACAGGCTCATAGATCTTTATTTTTCTGCCCCTCTGGCTCCATTTTACCTCTGAAACCCGTATCATACCTACAGCGATAAGGGAGTCGAGATTATATTTGAGAGTGCTTAAGCCCAAACCGAGCTTTTCTGCAAGTTCACCTGCTGACAGATCCCTAGTTTCCAGAAGCTTCAGGATTTTTATTGAATTTGCATTGGAGAGAGCCTGCATTAGTTTCCGGGAATTTTCCGAAATAAACAAAACTTCTAAACTTTGTTCTGAATAATCCTCCTTCTGCATATCAAACCCTCATTCCATCTTCAGCTTCTAACTTAGATTAGCGTGAAACCTAATTTAATTATTATACTATTCAAAAAATATTCCTGCTTGAAAACAAATTTTGACCTTATTCCATATAGATTTTCCGGCCAGATCATCAAACTATTCTTGAGAAAACTTTGGGATTCCCACAATCTGGTAAAAATATTCAGAACCGGAACTCTAAAAATTTAAGAAGATAGGAAGCTATAAATTGTCAACATCCAGATGTTTACATATGTCCTTCCGGCAGGTGAAAAACAGTTTGAATTCTGGGTCCTGCGCCGAAACGGGCTCCCGAATATCAATATAGCAAAGCGTTTCGGGGTCTCCAGACAGGCGATCTCAAGAGCCCTCCTCAGTATGGATAAACGCATTGAAGAATCCCTGCTTGAGATGGCCAGGGCAAACAGGATAGAAGTAGAAAAGCTGGACTCAAAGAAAGGAATTCTCTTAGGGAGATCAGTTCCTTTCAAGACCAGCGCAATAGTCTTTGTCTCAGTAAAACATGGAATGCAGGTCTGGTACGAACATGAAGGGGAATGCGGGTCTTGCGAAAGGTACAGGGAATGTATCGAACTCCTCTGGGACTTTGCAGAAGAAATGCAACTCAAACTCCAGAGTTCGGAAGACCCCACAAAAATAGCTGACGAATTGTTTGGAAAATTGAAAGAATTGGTGGAACAGGCCTGACTTAAGGCAAATTAAATGGGGGAAAGATAGACGATGGATATATTCACAAAAAGTATAAGGAAACTGATGGGCTGGTGCCCAATGAAAAATTCCCTCGCGAAAGGATGGCAGGAAGACAACTTCCCTAACTTTAAATTGGAAGATAGGAACATTCAGCTAGTGCCATCTCCCGTGAATCTGCACGGAAGTAGAATTCCTAAGGTACGGGTTAGCCTCTTTGATGGGAAGTGGGTATTATGGGCATTAATAATCACTTTTTTCACAATAATAGTCTCATTGTTTTTCTGGACATGTAGTCCTGAAGGCTCTTACTTAGTCATTTTTTCAGGCCTTATTATGTTCCTTATGCCTCTCATATTATTTCTTAACCGTCCAAATGCTGCTTCAGTAACGCCCGGAAAAATCATAATCAAGAAACCTATGCGTAAGACAGTTGTGATCGAAAAAGAGAACATTAAACAAATCTCAGTAACGAGGACAGGAAATCGTTTTATTTGCTGGCTGATGCGCTTAGTTTACGTTATTTGGATACCACTTTACTTTAAAAAAGAGATAATGACAACTTTGCATGATCTGAAAATGTCATATCCAGACTACATTGAACTCAGTCAATTTCTACGCCAGCTTGCATTACTAGCAATGTTCCTTGTAATGTTTTACAATAGCGAACTCATGGCACCTTATCAACGAGCCATTAAAGTAACCACAAACTCAAACCTGAGAATCTGGTTGTATACCAAAGAACCTGAAGAACTTACAACGATCCTCAGAAACGAGAAGGAATAAGAAAAAAGAGAAAAAAGAGGAATTATTCTGAAATTGTGATTCCCTGGAGACTAATTACCTGGAACATATAAACAAACTCATTATTTCAGGCTTTTTAAGAGTTGTTGAAAGCCCTTTTCATCCACAACCCTCTGGGTATTGAGCATTTTCTTAAATTCATCGACGCCTTTTTCCCCACCTTTCCCCTCAAGCTTATCCTTCAGCTCCATTGCCGCCCGCAAAAGCCCGGCTGCCTCCTCATAGAGAGCTTCTGCCTCTGCCTTTGTAAGTTCTTCTGTTTCCAGCAGTTCTTCATCTGCTTTTGCCCTTTCCTTCAGTTTCGGGATAAGAGCCCTGATTTCAGCAGTTTCATCCAGATTGAGGAGTTCTTTTTCCCCCAGTTCCCGGACCATGTCCCGCAGCCTGTACTCCTCACCCTCAATCTCCACACTTTCAGGGATTTTCTTCCCGGCCCAGGCAAAATCACTCCTGAGACTCCAGAGAAGTTTGCTGCGCTCCTGAGAGCCAAGATATTCTGATTTGGTTTTGTTTGTGTTAATTTCATCTTTTAGCATGAACTCTTCCCCTCAAATCCAGACATACTTTTATGATTTATCCGCCCGGGCTCTTATTCTTTTCCATTCCTGCCCGGAAAACCGTTTTAATCTACATTGAAAGTGTAAGAGTAAACTGTGCAAATCTACTGAACTGGCATCCGGAAAAGGACTTATCTTACCCGGAGAGAAGACCTGAAGACCTCAGATTTCTCGTATTTTCAAGCCAATTTTTCAAGCCAGTTATACTGCACTTGGATTTGTCTATATTCATTTTTTTACTTAATTTCCGTTTATCAGTATTAATTTTTTATCCACACATACAAAATAGATTGAAGAGTTTATTGTCCAGTTATTATCTATTCCTCTTTTTTTCTCTAAAAAACAGCTGCATTATGCCTTTAAGAAGAAGAAAAAAATGATTCATTTCATAGCATCCATATAATTTAGTGAACATCCCATCCAAAACATATATATTAATTTTATATAGAAAAGTGTTAAATATTTAAGAAAATAATTATAGATTGGGGGGATTTCGACTAACTGGCAATCAGATAAGGAGCCTGGGGAAGAGGGCGAAACATTAAAAATAATATAACCTTTTCTGTGCCTGCGATGCCGTCCCTCCCAATAAATAGTAAAATGGAGTGAAAAACTTGAGGTATTTGACAAAAATATTAGTACTGACAGCCTGCCTGATCGCATTGAGTGGGGTTGCAGCAGCTACGGCCATCAATGGTATCGTATGGTACGATAAAAATTGTAATGGGAATCTCGAAAACGGAGAGGGAATGAATGGAATCGAAGTAAAGTTATATGAATCCAATGGAAACTTCGTCGCTTCTACGAATACAGCATCTAATTCGGGAGTTCCCGGATATTATTATATAAATATTCCAACAGCTATACAATCATCGGGTACCATCAAATATTACTATATCCAGATAGAAGATCCATCATTCCGTACATTCAAGAGTGACTGCATCAAAGTGCCCTTCTGCAACACTATTCGCGTGAATGCACCTCTCTGCAAAGATGTATGTCCCAGAAGTCCTGGTTACTGGAAAAATCATCCTGATGCATGGCCAGTGGACGAAATTACAATTGGTGGTGTAACTTATCAGATGGGAGATACAAACACAGAGGGAACTGCTTTATACTACATGTCCCAACCTGTAAAAAAGGACAAAACTATCACTATGTTCAAGTCACTGGTCGCTGCCAAACTGAATGGAGGTTATTGTGATCCATGTATAGCCAACACGGTTTACGCTGCTGATCAATGGATGAAAGAGCATCCGATTGAACAGACCACAAGAGCGAACACCTGCTGCTGGGAAAGAGGGGAACCTCTGAATATAGCTCTTGATGCATACAACAACGGGCAGTTATAAACGGCACTAACAGAGCCAAAAGTTTAGTCAGCCATATGTGACCCCCCCACGGCTTTCCGGGGGGTTTTCAGGATAAAAACTGAAAAAAAAATTACTTTTCTAACCGGATTTGGATTCCCCTTCCGGTTACAGTAATTTTTTAATTTTTTAGAAGCCATTCTTTTTTCGTGAAAAATTTGGTAGTGTCCTTGAGTAATTGACTTATTTTTATATATCTGTGAATTCTAGAATTGTTTGTAAAGTGGATTGAAATCACTTCCGAAATAGAATTAACACAATCACGAAATGAAAAGTCAAGTAAATATTGTCTTTAAAAAAGACACGACCCATGAATTATTCCCGAATCCAATATATTTTCGTAATGTCTCTGCCCCGGCATACACTCTTTTCCACTATGAATGTAAAAACTAATTTAATGTGTGTTTAAAAGAAGAAAATTTAATTTGCTTGTATAACAACACTTACAACACTTGTATTTTAGTTGACTATTTCGGCCGCTACTTATTTTAAAATTCGATACAGAAAAGTGTTAAATATTTAAGAGTATTATCAATTGTTGGGGAAGATTAGACTAACTGGTAATCCGGTAGGGAGTCTAGGGGAAAATATAGAATAATTGGTCATACTATTTGCCTATCTGACTAGCAGTATCTTTGTTTTTCCACACATAGAAATATGAGAAACAGAATCTTGTGAGAAATAGAATCTTAGAAGAAAGTATCTCAATTAATCGAATAGAAATAGGGAGTGGGAAAACTTTAATGGTTGGGGTAGAGACTACTTAGTATCTCAGCATGGGCTTTTGAGGAATGATTCTAACACTTGATTTTATTATGCTTATGCCAGGCTAGCGGTTGCTATATTCACCACCCGATTAAAGTGAGAGGGAGTGAAAAAGTTGAAACATTTAAGCCGTTTAATATTACTTGTATTATGTGTAAGCTTGCTGGCAGGAACAGCCTCTGCATGTAACGAGTGCTTGAGCCCTGGGTACTGGAAAAAATCATCCGGAAGCATGGGGTCCTGTACTATCGCCCATATCATCCTGTGGGAAGATCACAATCTGAGGTCAGGACTACTCGCCGGCGGAGGCAATAGCCATTATGGAACATCCTGTAAAAGGGAACAAGACATACACCCTTTTCAATGCGATTGTTGCCGCAAAATTGAACAAATTTAATGGATGTAATACTCCATGTGAGGTCAAGGAAGCTATCATTGAGGCAAATAATTTGATTGAACCTTACAGTGAAAAATTCAAAGATGGCTGTATCACAAATGGACGTACTCTAGAAGCGAACAGTCTTGATTGGCAAGGTTGCGGAAAAGGGGAAGACCTGTACGAGATACTTGACGCTTACAACAATAACTGCTACTCATGTAGTTGTTGAGTGTTGATTCAAAAAACTGAACTTACAACCAATCATGCATATCTTACCCCACCGGGCAACCGGTGGGAATTTCAAGATAAAAAGAGATCCATATTCCTCGGCAGGAGTACCGCCCTGCTGAGGATTTCCTCTTGCTGAAAAGTGCTGAAGAACATCTGGCTTTCCTGATGATCAGCACTTCTTCTTTTCACGGCTTTTTTAAAGGATCAAAGCAGATTTTCCGCGATCTCGTCGGAGATTACGTGTTCACAATACAGGCAGTGGAGGGAAACTCCTTCTTCTTCGGACTGCAATACTGAAAATTTGGATTTTATGGGTTCGCTGCTGTTAGAGATGCATTTTGGATTCGTACAGCGTACAACGCCTTCCACATAAGACGGAAGCACGACATCATTTTTCTGAACCACTTCAAAATCCCTTATGATATTAATTGTAGCTTTAGGAGAGATCAGGGCTATTCTGTTAAGTTCCTCAACACTGAGTTCCTTTCCCTCGATCTTAACAACGTCTTTTTTGCCTCGCGCCCCGGGAGCGTTCATCACAAAACTGATAGTTTCCCGAAAAGCACTGGAAATTCCCAGGATGCGCAGAACGTTTAGAGCCTGTCCAGCCTTTACGTGGTCGATCACAGTCCCGTTTTCGATTGCCTGAATCTTCAGGTCCCTTTTTTCTTTCACTCAATCGCCCCCATTGCAAGAGCAAGCAGTGCCATACGGATTGGAACTCCATAGAAAGCCTGCTCGAAATAGCGTGCATGGGGGGTTTCATCCACCTCAGGAGAGATCTCATTGACCCTCGGGAGAGGATGAAGGATCTTAAGGTCAGGGTCTGCAGCTTTTAAAAGATCGCCTGTAACCCTCAGACTGTTTTTAACCTTTTCATATTCATCAGGATCAGGAAAACGCTCCCGTTGAACTCTTGTCATATACAGGACATCGACATCCCCTATTATATCCTCAAGAGAATCAGTTTCCTTTACACGGATCTTTTGCTTCCGAAGACTCCGGACAATTTCAGGGGGCATCCTGAGTTCCGGAGGTGAAACAAAGGTCATTTCGGCCCCATAAAGGGACAGGGCATGGCAAAGGGAATGGACGGTCCTCCCGTATTTAAGGTCTCCTGCCATGGCGATTTTCAGGCCTTCAAGATGGCTTTCCCTGCGGATTGTGTAGAGGTCAAGAAAAGTCTGGGTAGGGTGATGAACAGAACCATCCCCTCCGTTGATCACAGGGACAGTCGCGAACTCCGCAGCCATCTGTGCCGACCCATCAAGGGGATGACGCAGCACGATAAGGTCAGCATATTTACTGATCACGCGGATAGTATCAGCAAGGTTTTCCCCTTTCATGACAGAGCTTGCCTCAACTGAGCCCAGGTTCAGGACCTGTCCTCCAAGCCTTCGGGTAGCAACCTCAAAAGACAGCCTTGTTCTTGTGCTTGGTTCAAAAAAAAGAAGAGAAACAATTTTTCCATCCAGCAGCCGGGACCTTTCCTCGCCCCTGGCAACAGGTTCAAGTTTTTCGGCGGTATCCAGAACATAGTCGATTTCTTCCCGCGAAAAATCTTTCATTGAGATGACGTGTCGGTTCTTAAATGGCATCGAGTTTTCATAAATGATTCCCAGAGATATAACCTTTGCTCCGAAAATATTTCAGGTTAACGCTGCAACAATTAAGCATCGCCTGGCACATCGGTTATGCCATTTTACTTTGACACATTCTTTAGGAATTCAAGCCAGAGCCTGGCATCCTTAACTCTCTGGTTGACAAATTGCTCCTGGAAGCGTTTTGAACTCTCTTTAAGAGCCCCACTTTCAATTTCTTTAAGATCCATTATCGCACGCAATAAGCCTGCAGTCTCGTGATAGAGAGACTTTGCCTGTTCCTGTGTAAGGGGTTTCTCTTCGAGCTCCTTTTCGTCCTTTTGTTCTTTTGCCGAAATAATATCGATACATTTATCTATTCCGGCTTTTTCGCTTGCCGTGAGGTTTTCTTTCTGAATCAGTTCCCATACATAGTTATGAAGCGGGTATGTTTCTCCTTCAAATTCCACATAATCCGGAATATGCTGCCCGACCCAGAAGAGACGGGAATGTAGAGCTGATAAAAGCTGTCTGCGTTCCTCATCAGTGATATATTTTTGAGAAAAGTCGTCTTCATCATCTGTTTTAAGGCTCTTTTCCATAAACTATCCCCAAACTAGATTGTTCTCCCTGATAAAAAATTTTTGTGAGAACTATTTAGTGAGGAGTTTTCGGCTGCGAATGTGAAACTGCAAAAACCTAACCATTACAGGAAAAGTGTCCGGAATGAAAAGCAATATAGATAATGAAGAACTCACATACTAAAAATGAGCAGAAAATAATGAACAGTAAACAATGAACAGGGGTAATAAGTGAATCAAAAAAGGTAATAAAGGTCATAGTAAAAATTTAAGAGTATAATAAAAATTTAAGATTTGTTCTAAAAATTCAAGATAGATAATAAAAATTAAAAAAATAAAAACAGAAGCGAAACCGATACAAAAACTCAATTTTTCACTTTATTCGGTTTCCCAATAGAGGTGATACTATCGTTCCCATAATTCAGGTTGCACTTGATCTTCTGGAACTTGACCGCTCAGTTGAGATTGCAAAGGAAGCAATCGCAGGAGGTGCTGACTGGATCGAGATCGGGACCCCCCTGATCAAAAGTGAGGGCATGGACGCTATCCGTGCCATGAGAAAAGCTTTTTCGGACAGGACAATTCTTGCCGACATGAAAACCGTAGATACAGGAGCCATGGAAGTAGAGATGGCTGCAAAAGCCGGTGCAGACGTAGCCATCATCCTCGGCAGTGCAGATGATTCCACAATTCTTGACGCACTCCGTTCGGCTCACAAATATGGGATCAGGTTGATGGCAGACCTTATCTCGGCTCCGGACCCTGTAAACCGGGCAGTGGAACTCGAAGCTCTGGGTGTGGACTATGTGAACGTTCATGTAGGCATAGACCAGCAGATGATTGGAAAAGACCCAATATCCATTTTAATGGAAATTTCAGAAAAGGTGAATTTACAGCTTGCAGTAGCTGGAGGGCTTGATGCCGAAAGTGCAGCTCAGGCCGTCAAAGCAGGTGCCGGGATTGTTATAGTGGGAGGAAACATAACCCGTTCTGACAATGTGACCGAAGCTGCAAGAAAAATAAGGCAGAGTGTGGACTCTCCTGAATCTGTAGATATCCGGAGCAGGGGAACCGTAGACCAGGAAATAAGGGAGATCTTTAAGGAAGTCTCCACCCCAAATATTTCGGATGCGATGCACAAAAAAGGGGCAATGAAAGGTATCCATCCTCTCGTAAGAGGAAAAATGGTGGGAACTGCCGTTACGGTGCAGTCTTTTGCCGGAGACTGGGCAAAAACAGTCGAAGCTATTGATATAGCAAAAGAAGGAAATGTAATAGTAATTTATAATGAAAGTAAGGATATTGCCTGCTGGGGAGGGCTTGCAACCCTGAGCAGTCTGAATAAAGGAATTGAAGGTGTGGTAATAGAAGGTGCTGTAAGAGACATTGACGAGGTAGAAACTCTTGGGCTCCCAATTTATACCAGCAATACAGTTCCCAATGCCGGGGACCCGAAAGGTTTTGGGGAAATCAATGCTGAAATCACCTGTGGAGGCCAGACTGTAAAACCCGGGGATTATATAATCGGCGACGAAAGCGGAGTTGTGGTTGTCCCAAGGGAACGGGCCTACGAACTTGCAAGAAGGGCAAAGGAAGTAAATAAAACCGAAAAGAGAATCTACGATGAGATCCGGAGGGGCGGAACCCTCTCAGAAATCCTGGAACTCAAGAAATGGGAAAAACTTTGAAAAAAGCCATTCCCCTGCAAGCCTCTGAAAACTGGAAAAGCGGGAGTAAACGCCGGGATTAAAAACTAAACTAAAGAAGCTACAGAATATAATAAAAATCAGTACGAAAAAAGATTGTAACCGGAGAAATACACAAATCAAAAGAGTAGAAATCTACACATGATAGAAATTTTGAAATTGGCAGCCTGTCTGCCTTTTCTCCTTTACTCTTCCTACCTGGACCTGAAAACCCGCAGGGTTCCAAACCGTGTATGGAAGCTTATGCTTCTTTCCCTTTCAGGTTTCTTAATATATGAGATTGTGAATGGGGGAATTTACTTTCTTTTCCAGTTAGTTTTTTCTTTTTTTTCCAGTTTATTTCTGGTTTATCTGCTTTTCAGGAGCAGGGTTTTCGGAGGCGCAGATGCAAAAGCACTGATAGTGATCGGGACTCTTATCCCGGTTTACCCTGCCCTTGAGTTTCACGGCTACACTTTTCCCCTGCTTGGATTTCCTCCTGCAGGGCTCTTTGCACTTACTGTTCTTGAAAATTCCTTCCTTCTTACCGCTGCCGTTCCGTTAGGACTTTTCTGTTACAACCTTCTTCATTTTACTCCTGATATGCTCAAAAAGCCATTTTATATGCTCTTTGCATACAGGATAAACATTAAAGATCTGCGAAGACTTCTGGAGAAAGGCAGGCACATCCGGCTAGCTGAACGTTTTGAGCTGAATAACGGGAAGTTATATCCTTTTTTTGCAGGCAGAGGAATTACTGTAAACCATAATATGCTCTCCCGACTTGAGGCACACGAAAAGCAGGGACTCCTTGGCAGCACTGTCTGGGTAACTCCAGGACTTCCATTCATGATTCCCATAACAGCAAGTTTTGTTCTGGCAGTCATATTAGGAGACCTCATTTATTATTTCCTGACAGAAATTCTTTCCCGATTTTACTTTTTTATAGGTAAATAAGTACATCATCTAAGACCTGATTAAGGATTGATAAAGAACCGGTGTCTTTTGAAACTTTTTTATACATTGAGACACATAACAGTATTAATAAATTAATATGACAGATGTAAATTGATTTTACGATGGGGATGAAGCTATTTCGGGTTCAGGGTTCTTAGGAAAATTCACATATGATGAGAAAGCCGTAAGCCGTATTGTAGTCATTGCCCTCGCAATGATGTGCATGGGGCTCCTAGTTCTCATGGGGGTAGCTGTACTCTTTGGAGGGAGTACGGAAAGAGCCCTGAAATCAGGGACTTTTACACAACTGGATGTCCAGATACTCGATTCAAAGACCCTTAAAATAGAACATAATGGAGGAGACCCACTTACCTTTGGGGAAAGCACCAGCATCTATCTCCAGCATAACGGTATCGAGTATGAGATTAGCCCTGATCCTCCTGTTGTTCTGGAAGTAGCAAACAATATGAAACTGTCCTTGCCTGAAGGAGTTGAACTGAAAGATGGAGATTCAGCTATTATCCTGATAAAAAATGAAAGGAAAAACAAAACAATTTATAGAAAAGAGCTTATTTTGAACCCTTCAGACTGAGAAAAGCATTTTTGACAGGAGGAGAGCTTTTATAAGCTTCAGTTCATCTTCCTGGCAGTTTTCTCCCATCCTCGCCCTGAGCAGGGAGTCGAGTTCAACCTCCAGTACTTCCAATACTATTTTTATTTGCTGCTGCCTTTCAGGAGGCACAAGTCCTTCAATTTTCCTGACCTTTCCGGCAAGTATCAGCCTCTCAAATTGCCTGTACACATTTTTTACACTCAAACCTTCGATTTCTGCAATTTCACCAATATCGAGCCCCTGTAAATAGAGCGAATAAGTCTTTTCAAGAGAGGCCTTTTCAAAGAGACCTATTTCAGAAGAATCTATTTCAGAAGAATCTATTTCAGAAGAATCTATTTCAGAGGAAACCATTTCAGAGGAAACCATTTCAGAGGAAACCATTTCAAGAGAGTTCACCTCAAAGGAATCCATTTCAAAAGAATCTGCCTCAAGGTAGTCAGGTTTAAAAGAATCTGTTGCGAAAGGGTCTTCTTCGACAGGTTCCATCTCAAGAGAGCCATTTTCGAAAAAATCGTCAGGACAATCCGTTTTTGGCATATCGTCAACCGGTTCAGGAGAATTTCCTTCAGAGTCGATTTCATTAAGGCTGCCAGAAGAAGAATCTGCTTCCGACCAATCCTGAATACTCATATCCAGATACCTTGCTCTCTTTGTGGGCAACCTGCGATCGGGAAGTCTTTCGGGAGGTCTTTTGGAGGGTATGTCGATGGATGAGGTTTCTAATGCTTTCTCTATACCGGTTTCCGGAACGGAAGTTTCAATCCCGAGACTGTCGGTTTCAATTTCAAGTTCTGAAAATGCGCTTTTGTGGATGGGACTCTTTAAGGCTTTCCTCTTTTTTTCAGGTTCAGTCTCGCGATCTTCGGAATCTTCAGTTTTCTCTGCCGGAATCAAACCGTAGTCATTGCAATAATCCCTGATCTCCTTGAGGAAATCGTCTCCGTATTTCCGGAGTTTATGGTCTCCTACCCCTGTGATAGAATGAAACTCTTCAGGGCTTTGCGGGAGCCTTGCAGCCATCTCCTTCAGGCTGGTATCGGAAAAAATGATGTATGGAGGAAGATTTTTCTTTAAAGCAATCTGTTTTCTGAGGGTTTTTAGCCTCTCAAAAAGAATGGGGTCATGCTCTGTCCCCGATTTTGGAAGTCCTCCAGAAGTTGCTTTTTTAAGGACCTCAGTAGCAGTTGAATATACATTGGCAGGAAGCTGTATATTATCTTCGCCTTTTCCTGTGATTTTACCTGCAGGCGCTGGCGGTATAAAACGCTCTTCAGCTCCGGGCATGAAACCCTCAGGACAGACAAGCTCAACGCTCTCCGCTCCCTTCAAAATTTTCCTGCTCATGGCGTTCAGTTTCAGAACAGGATACTGGGCCCCGCTTACATCCAGAAGCCCGGTATTTGTCATTTCGGAGGCCAGTGCCCTCCACTGCTCCTTTGTAAACTCTCGCCCGTTGCCGTGGGACTTCAGCCGTTCATGGTGATTTTGTATGATCTTTTTATTCTTTGAGCCTGTGAGCACGTCAATAACATAATTGGTGCCGAAACGCTGATTCAGTTCCTGGACACAGGCGACCAGTTTCCTGGCAGCTGCGGTCCCATCAAAAGTGTCTTTAGGCCTGAGGCAGGTATCACAGTTACCGCATGACGCTGGAAACTCTTCACCGAAATATTCCATAAGAGTCTGGCGCCTGCACTTATTTCCTTCGCAGTAGGCCACCATCTGCCTTAACTGCACAAGAGAGATATCCTTTTCTTTCTCATTTGTTTTCTGTGCGATGAAGTACTCAATTTTAAAGCGGTCTCCCCTGCTGAAAAAAAGGATGCATTCGCATGGGCTGCCGTCCCTGCCCCCTCTTCCTGTTTCCTGGTAATAACTTTCAAGATTTCGGGGAAGGTCATAGTGTATTACAAACCGGACATTGGACTTGTCAATCCCCATCCCGAAAGCGATTGTAGCCACTATTATGTCCACATCATCTTTTATGAACATCTCCTGGTTTCGGGCACGTTCGGAATCTGAAAGTCCGGCATGATAGGGAAGAGCCCTGAACCCGGCAATATTCAGCTTTTTTGTAAGGTTTTCCACGTTGTTCCGGCTCTGGCAGTAGATGATTCCGGCTTCTCCCCTGTGCCTGCGCAGGTAGTCGGCAATTTCCGAAAAAGTATCTTTTTTTGGCCTGACCTCATAGTAAAGGTTGCTCCGGTTAAAGCTGGCAACATAAGGCCCTTTTTCCGGATCGATAGCAAATCCAAGCTGGGATATGATGTCTTTTCTGACCCTGTCGGTGGCTGTAGCCGTGAGTGCAATAACCGGCACATCAGGAAAGCCTGTCTTCGGGTCCCTCAGGAGTTTCAGTTTCCGGTACTCAGGCCGGAAGTCATGGCCCCATTCCGAAATACAGTGCGCCTCATCGATTGCAAAAAGGCTAACCTTGCCTTTCTTCAGGAACGCAAAAGTCCCGGGCATCATGAGCCTCTCGGGTGCAATATAAAGTATCTTCAGCCTGTTTTCCAGAAAAGCTGTTTTTATATCCCGGATTTCTCTGGCGCTCTGGGTGCTGTTCATACAGGCCGCTGCAATCCCATTTGCATCAAGCCCGTCAACCTGGTCTTTCATCAGGGAAATCAGGGGAGAAACCACGACAGTGACCCCATCCAGGAGGAGGGCAGGCAGCTGGTAGCAGATCGACTTGCCCCCTCCTGTCGGCATGAGCACGAAGACGTCTTTTCGGTCCAGGACATCCCTGATAATTTCCTCCTGAAGGGGGCGAAAAGCAGTATATCCGAAGTACTGGCGGAGTACAGAGTACATTCTGGCAGACATCAATACCCTGGACTCAAGCTCATTTTTACTATCTCTCAATACTCCGTAATCAATGCCCATTATCTCATCCCTGAGTTTGCAGACCTCGTACCATGCCAGGATATAAAATTGCAGGAAGATCTTTGAAAGTCAACGTATTATTTGAAAGTCAACGTATTATTTGAAAGTCAACGTATTATTTGAAATAGATGTCCCCATGACATCAATTTATAACACTTGCGCAATAGCTATGCTTAGTTGTAAATCCGCACCGCTGTGGTGTTTTGGGTTCATCTTATTTAAGTTGCAGGTATGCGGATTGAAAGTATTTACATCAGATATACAAAAAGGATATTCATTTGCTTTCAAAAAACGAGAGATAAATTTCTTTTTTAAACCTGCGGAGATAAAAATCCGGAGCTGATTTACTGAGATAATTTAGAGCGCCACTCTAGAAAGAAATTTATGTGATGATGTTGTTTAACTCTATTGGGAAATTAAATATGTTGAGAGGATACCTCAGATTTGAAATCGGTTAACTCTGGAATTGCAGTCCGCAAGACAACCGGGAGAACTGCAGATTAAGCGATCCGTTTATCCCGAATGTTGACCCGGGTTATTCTCTGAACATGAAAGTTATTCCCTGAACATGAAGAGCACTCCTGTCCACAGTCCCGTGACACTTGAAATCCTGGACTAGAGAGCAAAACCTCACATAAACATAACGATGATGGTGCCTTTTCTTCATGAGATGATAGGACTTAAGAAGAAAAGGCGAGGCCGCTAACGCGGAAAAGCAAATGTGGAAGTAAAGAAAGGGGGGAATGGAGCGGATACCATAACCTCTAAAATCAGGCATCCTCAGCGCCTGGGAAGTCAGTGCCTGGTAAGAGGTAAAAGAATAAGGGGGAAGAAATATGGCCGCACATATCGATCTTTACTTCCACCATTTGCAAAATACCTTCTTTTAAGTACTGACTTTTAATATTCGACTATAATTTTAGATCCAGCCGATTTTAGATTCAGCCGACCTCAATTCTCAGTTAACCTCATATCCAAGTGCCTTCAGGTATATGGTCATCCGGACAAACTAAAATGAAATGTTCAAAGAAATTGATATATAAAACTTCATTTTAAAAAGTTTGATAAAAATCCCGCTAAAAGTCTCCTCTTAAGACAAGAATAGATCTTTTATCCGATGCTGTTTATGATTAGCCAGCGATTACCATAAGTAGAATAAACAGCACCCCAAGCATCAGTATAAACATCAGAGCCATCCATAACTTTAACGCTTTTTCTGTATTCAAAGTTCCAACTCCCCTGTTCTTAATTTGAGATGTACTGATTTATAAATGCAAGAACAAATATTCAGAAACATGAGTATTTAGTATCGGATTGTTTATTATACCCCCGATTTTTCGATTGATGTACCGGCTTTATGACACCATAGGCAAGTTTTTACATATTTGCTATCGAAAATTAAAATAAATACATGATAAGAAATTTCCAGAGGAAGTGGAGGTATCAAACAAATACTCCGGAAAAAACAAATATGGAGTTTATTTTTCCGTTTTCAAAATTTCCGGTATCTTTTCAGGCCTGAAAATAAACCTGGTACTTCACAGCAATCTTCCCCGGAAAAACCCCTTTAACTGCTGAAGCAAAAGTCCCCCAGTTAAATTAAAATCAACACTTATGATCCAAATCAGCACTTCTGATCCAAATCAACATTTCTGATCCTGATGTTTTTTCGCTTAATATTAATTTTTACTTTTGACATATCCTCATTTCTTCAAATCTATAATTTCTTTTTCCTGTACCATCAACTCCAGAATATCAACCATTCTCTTCTGAGATTCTGCCATACTCTGCAGGGATTTTGCAATATTCTCAAGTTTATCAATAATTTCATAGTTTTCACTGCCCATTCCTATCACTAACTCCCGTCCGATCTTTTTAATAGCAATATTTTGGAGAAGCTTAATATATAATTGTAATTTTCGGTTTTTTTGAAAGGGTTCGAAGGTAATTTCAGAGCTTAAAAAACTCTCATAACAGTTTTGTCCATTGATTTTTACCCAATCTATCCTCTCTGGTCTTTTTATTCCCTGCCACTACCCGCATTTTTCATACACCTCTTGAAGAAATAGAAGTTTATGCCATCCAGAGAGATCTTACCAGCCAGTAAGTTACTGGATAGTCGGATAAAATAAAGATAATTTCCAGAGGGTCCTGAGAAACTTTGGACATTACGGAAAATAGTAAAAACAGGTAAACATCTGGCCTTCAAGAGAACGAGAATAACTTTAAAAATTATCTGGATTAAAGAAGGAAATCAATGACTTCTCCGACTATACCTTTAAATATCAAAAACCCCATGCACTGACTCATATATCACAAGAATATATAATCAAATTTTAATAATTTTCATACATTCACCAATCACCATCATTTCTTCAAAGGAAGATTAATTTAGCATCATTTAAGGAGCATTTCAATGGTAAAACCCGAGAAATTCATTCCAAAGGCAATTGAGAAGATCAGTCAGGAAATAAAAGACGGGAAAGCAATTATTGCTCTCTCGGGCGGCGTGGACAGTTCTGTTTGTGCGGAGCTGGCTTACAGGGCGATCGGGGACAGGCTGCAACCGATCTATATCGACACCGGGCTCATGAGGAAAGGAGAAACCGAGAGGATAAAGCATATCTTCTCCCACATGAACCTGGATATTGTCTATGCAAAGGACAGGTTCCTTGCGGCCCTGAAGGATATTACTGACCCTGAAGAGAAACGGAAGGCTATAGGCGAGACCTTTATCCGCGTTTTTGAAGACGAGGCAAAGAAGCTTGCAGCCGATTACCTGATCCAGGGCACGATCTATCCTGACAGAATCGAATCCGAAGGCGGGATCAAGTCCCACCACAATGTTGGAGGGCTCCCCAGCGTAATGGACTTTAAGAAAATTGTTGAGCCTATCGGGGACCTTTACAAGGATGAGGTAAGGGAAGTAGCCTGGGCACTCCAGTTGCCTGAAGAGATCTGCGAGAGGATGCCTTTCCCGGGCCCCGGGCTTGCAGTGCGCATTCTCGGAGAGATTACCGAAGAAAAACTTGAAGTCGTGCGAGAAGCAAACTTCATAGTAGAAGAGGAACTGCTTGAGAGGTTCTGCCCCTGGCAGACTTTTGCTGCGGTGCTCGGCAAAGGCACAGGAGTAAAAGGAGATGTCCGGGCTTACGGCTGGATCGTGGCTGTAAGGGCTGTAGGGTCAAGGGACGGAATGACTGCAGAAGCACTCGAACTCCCATGGGAGGTCCTCAAGACACTCGAATCGAGGATCACTTCTGAAATTTCGAATGTCGCCAGGGTGGTATACGATATCACACCAAAACCGCCTGCAACTATCGAGTTTGAGTAAAACCGGAAAATTGAAGATAAAAGTGAAGCCCGAAATGGCTTCATCCACCTTTTTTACAAATCGTGCAGTAAATCATAAAATGAATATTAAATGAATATTAAATGAATATTAATCCATAATAGCGAGTTCTACGCCCATGTCCCTTAATAAAGCAGTACTGGATATCCGGCAGCGGATAAAAGTCAAGCCATCACCTACGAATGAACCTGCGGCAAGCTGGACCGGAACAGACCTTGTAAACGGGGTAGAGACAAAGACCCTCACGGTCATCTTCAAAAGTGCAGGCTGCCGCTGGGGAAAAGCCGGCGGCTGTACGATGTGCGGATACGTCTATGACTGTGCAAGTGAGCCCCCATCCCTCGAAGACTACATCGCCCAGCTTGCAAAAGCAATGAGGAAAGCTGAAAAGTTCCCTGAGTTAATGGTCAAGATCTTCACCTCAGGTAGTTTCCTTGACGAACAGGAAGTCTTTCCTGAAGCCAGAGATGCAATCCTTAAAAACCTTGCAGATGATCCAAGGGTCATCAAAGTGCTTGTTGAAACCCGGCCTAACTTCGTAACCGAAGAGAATGTACAGGCCTGCCTCAGCATCCTGAAAGACAAACCCTTCGAACTCGCGTTCGGGCTGGAGACAAGTTCGGATAAGATCCGAAAAGATTCCATTAACAAGGGTTTCACATTCCAGGACTTTGTCCGTGCAGCAGAAATTGCAAAAAAGTATGGAGTAACCATAAAAGCTTACCTTATGCTCAAACCCCTCTTCCTCTCCGAAAAGCAGGCAATGGAAGATATCATACGTTCCATAGATGATGCAGCTCCTTATGCTGACACCGTATCCATCAACCTCTGTAACGTCCAGAAAGGCACCCTTGTCGAAGCCCTCTGGGAGAAAGGTCAGTACCGCCCACCCTGGCTCTGGAGCATAGTAGAAATCCTGAAAAAGGCAAAAGCCGCCCATCCGGATCTTCCTCTAATGTCCGACCCGGTCGGGGCAGGCTCAAAGCGCGGCCCTCGCAACTGTAAAATATGCAGCCCGGAAGTTGCAGATTCCCTCAGGACTTTCTCACTCACCCAGAACCCAGCCGACCTCAGTACAACAGACTGTGAATGCAAAGAACTCTGGAAAAAAGTCCTTGAAGTAGAAGACTTCACCTATGGGGCGCCAATTTTAGACTGAGCTTGCTGAAAAAACACTCCATTTGAAAAAAGTGAATGCTAAAATCTGAAAAGTTGCCAGGGCAAGTGCATTCGCCCTGACGCCTTTTTGCCTTTTGGCCTCTTTATTTCATTATTTTTCCAGAAATTAAAGACCACTGGTACCCGTGGTTACTCCGACGGGTGCTCCGGCCCGTAGATCATTGTCCCGACTCCACCATCTGTGAAGAGCTCAAGAAGCATAGAGTGGGAAACGCTCCCATTTATGATATGTGCCTTCTCTACCCCACTTTTAACCGCAACAGCAGCACCTTTGATTTTGGGGATCATGCCCCCACTGATAACTCCTTCCTCAATAAGGGGATCAATTTCATCCAGATTTACGCGAGAGATGCGGCTGCTTGGGTCTTTAATGTCTCTCAGGAGACCTGAAACATCGGTCATAAGTATCAATTTTTTAGCATTCAAAGACGCTGCAATGTCTCCTGCAACCGTATCAGCATTGATATTCAGGGCATTGCCTTTTGCATCCACAGCAATCGGAGAGATTACAGGGATATAGCCTTTATCAAGCATAATATGGAGAATTTCCGGGTTTATGACCTCACTTTCCCCGACCCAGCCTATATCCACTTCAGTTTCCACGCCATCAATAAATACACGTTTTACAGCCTGTTTATGGCCAAGGATCATTCTTCCGTCGTAGCCTGTAAATCCGACACCTTTGCCGCCGAACATCCCGATAAGGGATACAATTTTAGTATTGATATTCCCGACAAGAACCATCCTTGCAATTTCCATAGTTTCGTCATCTGTAATGCGAAGGCCCTGGAAAAACTCAGCCTTCTTGCCCATACGTTCCATTTTTTCAGTTATTTCAGGCCCGCCGCCATGCACGATAACGGGTTTGATCCCCACGTAACGCAGGAGGACAATATCTTTTATGATATCCTCCATGATCTGGGCGCTGACCATTGCGTTTCCACCCACTTTGATAACCATTATTGAATCATAGAACTCCTGCATATAAGGCAGGGCTTCAATAAGCACATTTTCTCTTTTGAGTCCCATGATTTAGGAATCATAAAATCTCTTTTTAAACTTATCGTTAAACCTTAAAGATACAGGCTCAGAGAAATTCTGTAAAAAAAGCAAATTTATTTGAACTTTATTAAGAATAAATGAATGTAGAGGGATTATAGAAATTATAGAAATCGTAGAAATTGTAGAAATTATAGAAATTGTAGAAATTATAGAAATTGTAGAAATTATAGCAATTATAGAAATCGTAGAAAATATAGAAGTTATAGAAATAAGCCAGCCCGGATAGTATTAAGAATCCGTCCAGGCTAATTCTGCATATGGATATCAAAAAGAAAAAGAAAGAACCCCGATTTCCAGGGTATGTGAGGGATATAGGTTTATTCGATTTTTTCGATCTTTTCTTTCTTGACAAAGGGCTTGCTAATTTTCTCAGGCATCCATTCAGGCCTATTCTTGGGGGCTGCGACAAGTTCCTTCCATGCCTTGAAAACGTGCACCTTCTTTGTCCCGCGTTCTCTGAGGCGGATGACATCCGGTTTGGATTTGGTACCGGCGCCCCGGTTTGCAGCTTTCAAAGCAGCCTGACGAGGCTGTTTACCTGTGAAAACTCCATGCTCATTGCCTTCTTCGTCTCGTAAAACAAAATTTCTTGTGTTGGACATAAAGGTCACCTCGCAAATTGTATTGCTAGACACTGATTAATTTTTAAAGTATATAAAATCTTTCTTCAGGATGTCGCCAGTAGTTATTGGTTTATGCAAAACTGCCCTAAATCTGTACAGGGCATATAAACTAAATTTTTATATATTGTGGTCAAAATGGGAAATATTTAAATATTTATTCATTGTTAAAAATGTGATATAAAATAGGATTCAGGAAAGGGTTTGTAGAGACTCTTGCAAAATATATTTTTTTGTACTTTTGGAAAAGAGCCTGGAAAGCACAAACTTTACATGCTATAACTTCTTATGGTCACTATATTTTTCCAAATACATATAATAAAATTATGTATTTGTTAAGGATTTATTCTATAAATCAATCATACACTCATCTTTTCACGGATCTGGTTAAAATATGGAACACTGTAATTTCAACCTCCCGGATGTCCAAGCCAGCAAACCAAGCATAGCTATCAACCTCACCCGTGTTGGGGTAACAAACATGAAAAAGCTGGTTGAAATCAAACGAAAGGACAAGCGTCCGATAGTACTGATTTCAACTTTTGATGTCTTTGTTGACCTGCCTTCGGACCGTAAGGGAGCGAACCTTTCAAGGAACTTCGAAGCTGTAGACGAAGTGTTGGAGAAGGTTCTCAGCACACCGGTATACGAAATAGAACAACTATGTAGCGATATTGCACATAACCTGCTTGGCCGCCACGAATATGCAAATCAGGCTGAAGTCAGGATGAAAAGCGAATATATGATAAGGCGCACCTCCCCTTCAACAGGGATCAAGTGTCAGGAAGTCGTGAATATCTTTGCTGAAGCTTCGGCTGTAAGAGGCAACGGCGATAAAGGCTACTTTGATGTGAAAAAACTCATCGGAGCTGAAGTTGTGGGAATGACTGCCTGTCCCTGCGCTCAGGAGATAATGAGAGATAAGGCTGCAAATGAGCTTGCCGACCTTGGAGTTGACAGGGATACAATCATAAAATTCCTTGAGAAAGTTCCTATGGCTACTCACAATCAGCGTGGAATAGGTGTTGTCTCAATCAAAGTAGCTCACGATTTTGATGTTTCCCTGGAAAACATAATCAAAATAATTGAACACTCCATGAGTTCAAGCGTTTATGAGATCCTGAAACGCTCAGACGAGAAGGTTGTTGTGGAAACTGCACACATGAACCCCAAGTTTGTGGAAGACTGTGTAAGGACAATGGCAGACAATGTTGTAAAAGAATTCCCAAACCTTCCCGATAACGCAGTAATCACTATCAAACAGACCAATGAGGAAAGCATACACAGACACAATGCATATGCCGAAAGGGTCGCTCTCATGGGAGACCTCAGGAACGAAATAAATCAGTGAAAAGGTTAACTAATAAAAGAATGTAACCGATGCTGAGAGATCAGCAAACTTTAAATTCTTTTTTTATATTTTCAAACTCTGAAGCCTCTATTGAGTCTTTCAGGGTTTTTTTGGAGTCATTTACAGTTAAGACCCCACAAACTTTATTAAAGGGCCTGAATAACCTATTAGAAGCTATTAAAGAAGGAATGGACTTGCAGGGCCTAAAATTCCAGCGTCCTGGAAGCTCTCGAGGTGAAATCATGGCTGATGCTGAAGAAATCACAGCGGTAGGGCGCAACAAAAAAACCATTAGAGTGGGAGATGCTGTAAAATACGTAAATAGCGATACCGTGAGCAGGGTTAGTGAGATCAAAAAGGACGAACAGGGAAAAGTCTGGGTCCTGCTCGAAAGTACCGACCTCTGGTACAGAGAAGAAACCCTGGAATTTACGGAGATCAGACCCACAGAAAAGAGAGAAGAAAGGGAATATACTGCCGAGGAACTGGAAGAAAGATTCAGGAAAGAAAGGGAAACGATGCAGGGCTTTGATCTTGGAAAAGCCGGAGGAGGAGGGGCAGGAGGCTAATTCATCCTGCCTTTACTTTATTTTACTTTATTAATTAACTCTTTAATTCTCGTTTTTTATTCAACTCTTTAAGCACGACGTCAACTACCCGCTAAATCTAAAGATTTAACGGGTTTCCTGCTTAGGTTTTGACTGCCTTTACTTTTCCTGCATTTTTATCCGCTGTGCAAGAATGCATTTTCCGCCGTGCCTGCCGCCAAGCGGATTTTGCGGGGTACCCAGGGAGTTCATACAGCGCGCCATAACAGCCGCCCCTCTGGCAAGCCCGTCGTCCACAAAGACTACTCTCTCATCGATTTTGGGGTTGATGTTCATTTTCTCCAGGCAGCTCAGGATTAATTTAGGCTTGTTCCCGGTAATCCCTGCCCTACCTGTAATTCCGAAAGTTGTGTCTTCAAAAATGAGGCCTTCTTTTTTTGCGACCTCTATTAGCCGGCACACCACTCCGGCCATTACCTCGTCAATGACAGCATAAACGATCTGAAGCCCGTGAGTCTTACAAATTTCCACGCCTATCGCGCTCAGCTTTCCCATGTCTGAACCGTTTTCGCCCACATCGCAACCTATAAGCGTTACACCTATCTCCTCGGCTGCATCCGGCCTTACAGGGACACTGCCGTACCTCTGTCTATCCCGGGGAACTTTTTCAATGATTATGAGCTCATGAATGCGCCTTGCATAATCTTCGATAGCTTTAGCCTTCATCTTCAAAGTAAGGAAAGAAGGTGGTTTCTGTTTCTCAAAAACTTCCAGAGCAGTTCCTACCTTAGAATCAACGATTTTCGAACCCCTAATAATGGCGTCAGGAATTGCACCTGCATAACCGCAGAAGTTTCCAATTGTTTTTGCATATGGCTGGTCAGGGCTTGTGATCCTGCCATCAAGGGTCGTCCCGAAGTCAATTGAGATGCAGGGATTCCTGAAATCAACATCAGTCAGTTTAGCAGCTTCCTTTATTCCTGCTGTTGCAAGCTCTCCCTCCATTTCGTTTGCAACAATTTCAACTCCAGTAGAGCCTATAGGAGGCGTAACACCGGCTACAGCCCCATCAAAGATGACTTTTTCCAGTTTACTGTATTTCTGGAGTTTTTTAGAAATATTCGAGATGGACATTGGCGGAGTCATGTTCCTTGGAGGGACACCTGCCATCAGACACCCGTCTGCCAGAGCTTTGATAAATTCCCCCACTTCCTCCGGGGTATCAAAGCCTGCAACGACACCCGTAGAGCGCACCACAAAATTGAGGTCAGTCTTTATATCCAGGCTGGCTTTTTCCATGGCTTCGGCGAGGGTGCTCCTCACCAGCTCTGCAACGGCCTCACGCGTAAGTTCCACACCCGTAAGGGTCTTTCCGAACACGGTTTCTCCGGGTTTTGGAGGACGGACATCTCTGGTCATGCGCAAGACCTTGTTTATGATATGTGTCCTTCCGGTATCCATATTGACGGCTGTAAGGATAGATTTGGTTGTGGTATTTCCTACTTCTACGGAAGCCACAATAAAGAACGGTTTTGATTTGAGGTCAATCAAACGAACCTGAGGAGATTCTGCAATTCTGGGTTTCAGAGCCATTTTTAGTCCCTTCCTGAGGATTTATACATAGTTTCAATTGCATCTATATCCAGTACGGTTGAACTGCAGATATAGAATTCAATTGGGCTTGTACTAAAGAATGTAATAATGGATTTCATTTTAAGATGAACTGCTTTTTGTAGTTTAATCAAAGGTAATCCAAACTGATTTGAAAATGATTCAAACTAATTTAAACGCTATTAAACTGGTTAAATCTAACACGAATGCATTGGGCATAACAATTAGAAACCGGATATTTTGAATATCGGAATATGCCGGAGATATATATCTCCAGGATTTGATAAAAATATATTACAAGAGCACAATTTATATGAAGTTTAAAGAAGGTATTAACCAAAGCCTATAATAATCTTTGCTAAAGCACTTCAAAGTGCCAGTCTATTTCAGTTACGTATTATTATAACTGACCTATCCACAACTTATTTGTGACTATACATTTTTATTAGTTATGTCTACATATACTGATTATTTATTTTTCGTCCTACTTTTTTGCCATTCCAGGATCACTTTTCTTGTATTCACGTATCATTTTTCTTGTGTTTACTTATCATTACTCGCTCTTAATGTGACACCTATTCATTCATCCCTCAACATCATTTCTATAAAGAATGTTTCGACTTCAAAGCAATGTTTTCAATCAAGCCTGAAATTATTTGCCCATAAGAATAAATTACAGCACGTAATTATAAAGAGTGAAAATTATAAAGAATATAATTATAATAACATGCGTAATTAATAAACACTCATGAAATATAATAATTCGATGTTGAAGAACTTATAATAGATTATTCCAAGGAATGACGCATGTGGCGTTTCCTGAGATTTGGGATAAATAATCATCGGAGGCCTTTAATGCCGTTAGACCCTATTTGCAAGAAAATTATATCTGAAGATACTGAATACTTTTCGGATTACGGGGGAAAACATTACTATTTCTGCAGTACCGAATGCAAACATAAATTCGATACACTTGAAAAAAGCGTTATCCGGCTTAAGCGAAACCTGAGTGAAAAGGAAAAGATTTCCTTCGGAAAACTGAAAAAAGACATCATAAAACCAGGAATCTGCACCCTCTGCGGAGCCTGTGCAGCAAACTGTGAGTACATAACCATTGAGAACGGTGCGCCAAAACTGGTCGGCCCCTGCAAAGCCTGCGGGGTCTGTTATTATCAGTGTCCAAGGACAATCACTACAGAAGAAGGACTAATTGGGAGCTTCCGATATGCCTACGCCGCAAAGTCTGCAATTCCCGAAATGAAGGGGCAGGACGGCGGAGTTGTAACCTCTCTCCTCCTTTATGCCCTGGATGAGGGACTGATCGACTGCGCCGTGGTCACAACCCGCTCAAAGGAAGAACCCTGGAAACCCATACCCAAATTAGCAACAACCAGAGAGGAGATTCTTGAAAGCGGAGGAAGCATCTATTCCCACTCAATGACTCTGGAAGCCCTGATGAGCGCAATCAAACAGGGAATGCAGAGCATCGCCTTTGTAGGGACGAGCTGCAACATCGACGCCGTCACAAAGATGCAGAAAAGCTCTTACGGCTTACTACACCTCTTCATGAGGGCAAAAATCCTGAAATTGGGGCTCTTTTGCATGGACACCTTCGCCTACGAAGGGATCAAGGCAGTGCTGGAAATTTATGGGATCGCGCTCGAAAATGTAGAGGCCATGAAAATCCGAAAAGGAAAGTTCGAAGTTACACTCAAAGATGGAAAAGAACATGTCTTCGAACTCAGCGATTTCGATGAATACCGGAGTTCATCCTGCCAGTTCTGTACAGACCTGGCCTCTGAAAACGCAGACCTCTCCTTCGGGGGAGTCGGCAGCCCCCAGGGCTGGACCACCGTCCTCGCCCGTTCAGCCATAGGTTACGAAATCTTCAACGAAGCCGTAGACAACGGCTACATCGAAGCCCGGCACCTTACCGACGAAGAACTCGAAAAAGTACTCAACCTGGCAAAAATGAAGAAAGTCCAGATGTACGCCCTCCACATGAGGCAGAAAGTATAAAAGTCCAAAAAATCAGTCCTCTGAGCAAGCAAACCGGAAAAAATGGTCGCTTGCTCATCTATTATAACCCTTCAGATAGAAGATTAAAGTTTGTGCCCATAAGTTAGTCCGCTTTAGCGAGCGAAGCTCACTGCTAAAACCCATAGATTAGCCCTCTTGAGCGCAGCGAAACTGGGGAACGGAAGAATATATATTTATTTCATAAACTGTTTCTATAATGCATTACCAACGGCATTCTATTCAGGATTATTCTATTTTTGAGGAATTTTCATGATCACAAAAGAAGATGTAGAACACATCGGCTGGCTTGCCCGCATTGAGATCAATGAGCAGGAAACAGTCGAGTATATGGAAAAACTTAACTCAGTTTTGGAGTATTTCGGGCAGATTGATGAGTTGCAGACCGAAGATGTTACTCCCACATACCATGTTGCTGAGATCTATAATGTATTCAGAGAAGATGTGGTGGAAGAATGCCTCCCGCAGGAAACCGTTCTTGCAAACACCGAAAATAAACAGGAAGGGGCTTTCAGGGTCCCGAAGATCGGCTGAGGAGATGTTTTTATGGCAAAATGGATGAGTGTTGCACAGATTAAAGAGAAGATTAAAGAAAGCTCAGCCGAAGAAGTAACAGCCAGCTACCTTGAAGTTATCGGAAAGAGCAAAATCAACGGCTATGTGACGGTTTCCGATAAAGCCCTTGAGCAGGCGAAGAAGATAGATGAAGAAGGGCATGCGGGTCCTCTCGCAGGCGTTCCAATCGCAATCAAGGATAACATTTCCGTAGTCGGTCTGCCAAACAGCTGTGGCTCGAAGATTCTTGAAGGCTACGTTCCTCCTTTCAATGCTCACGTAATCGAAAAGCTTCTTGCTGCCGGAGCCGTAGTCCTTGGAAAAACCAATATGGATGAGTTTGCCATGGGTTCATCCACGGAAACCAGCCATTTCGGGCCGACTGCAAACCCCTGGGACCTTGAAAGGGTGCCGGGCGGATCTTCAGGAGGCAGTGCAGCGGTTGTTGCAGCCGGAGAAGCTCCTTTTGCGCTTGGTTCTGACACCGGGGGATCTGTACGCTGTCCTGCGGCTTTCTGTGGCGTTGTAGGGTTTAAACCAACATATGGAGCCGTTTCGAGGTACGGAGTTGTGGCTTATGCAAATTCCCTTGAACAGGTTGGACCTCTGGCAAACAACGTGGAAGATATTGCAGTCCTGATGGATGTTATAGGCGGTTACGACCGGAGAGATTCCACTTCCATTGACAGTAAAACCGAATACCAGAAAGCTCTTGTTGACGATGTAAAGGGCCTGAAAATAGGGGTTCCGCAGGAATTTTTCGGAGAAGGTATCCATCCTGACGTAGAAAAAACCGTATGGGACGCTATACACAAATGTGAGAGCCTCGGAGCGACCTGGGAAGAGGTCTCGATGCCCAACATAAAGTATGCTCTTGCTTCATACTATATCATTGCAATGAGTGAAGCGTCCTCAAACCTTGCCCGCTTCGACGGAACACGTTACGGGTTCAGGGAAAACGCCGAAAACTGGCACGCAATGGTCTCAAAGACCAGAGCCGAGGGTTTCGGAGCCGAAGTCAAGAGAAGAATTCTCCTGGGGACCTATGCGCTTTCTGCAGGTTATCACGACAAGTACTACCTCAAAGCCCTGAAGGTAAGGACTCTTGTAAAGCAGGACTTTGATAAGGCTCTCTCAAAAGTTGACCTGCTTATGGCTCCGACCATGCCTAACCCTGCTTTCAAGATAGGGGAAAAGATTGAAGACCCGCTTACCCTCTACCTCTCGGACGTAAACACCTGTCCGATCAACCTTGCAGGCGTACCTTCAATTTCCGTACCCTGTGGCTTTACTGACGGACTGCCAATAGGGCTCCAGATAATGGGCAAACCCTTTGACGAGTCCACCGTCCTGCGTGCAGCCTATACTTTCGAGCAGAATACCGATTACCACACAAAGAGACCTCCGGAGGTGGCGTAAATGGCTTACGAAAACCCTGACGGCGTAAGGATCGGGCTTGAAATCCACGTCCAGCTTAACAAACTTAAGACCAAAATGTTCTGCGGCTGCTCTACCGATTACCACAATGCAGCCCCCAACACCCACACCTGTCCGGTTTGTCTTGGCCTTCCCGGTACACTTCCGGTCCTGAACAAAAAAGCCGTAGAAGCCGCAATTAAGGTGGGACTTGCTCTTGAAGGAGAGATTGCAGAAGAGACCCAGTTCCACAGGAAGAACTACTTCTACCCTGACCTTCCCAAAGGTTTCCAGATAACCCAGTATGATTTCCCCATTGTTAGCAAGGGAAAGGTTGTGATCGAAGGAGAGGACGGGGAGCATGTAGTCGGAATTACACGAGCTCACATGGAAGAAGACCCTGGAAAGCTTGTGCACATAGGGAGCATCGAGAAGTCCAAGGGTGTCCTTATAGACTACAACAGGTCAGGCATGTCCCTGATTGAAACCGTTACCGAGCCAGATATGAGGAGCCCCAAGGAAGCCAGAAGGTTCCTTGACAAGTTCAGAAACATCCTCGAATACCTGGACGTCTTTGACGGAAATCTCGAAGGGGCTATGCGTGTAGACGCAAACGTCTCAGTCCACTGGGGCACCCGAGTTGAGATCAAGAATATCTCTTCCCATAAAGGAGTGGAAAGGGCTCTCCTCTACGAGATCATGCGCCAGAAGAACGTGATCCGCCGTGGCGGTAAAATCGTGCTGGAAACCCGCCATTTTGATGAAGGCAGGGGAGTAACAACCTCAATGAGGACAAAAGAAGAAGCAGAAGACTACCGCTACTTCCGTGAGCCTGACCTTATGCCCATGCGTGTGACTGACTGGATTCCTGCAATCAAAGATACTCTGCCTGAACTTCCTGACGCCAAACGTACACGCTTCATGGAACAGTATGGCATCACGGATATGCATGCAAGGTCCCTCACTTCCAAGATCATGCTCGCCGACTTCTACGAAGGAGTCTGTGCAAAAGGCGTTGACCCGAAAACCGCCGCTACCTGGGCAGCCGACGTCTTCCTGGGGGAGCTAAACTATCGCGACCTTGCAATCTCTTCTTATGACGGCAGGACAATTGGCTTCATCCACGCAAAAGACCCGGAGATCGAGAATTCCTTCAAGGTCCCGGATATGGTAGAACTGGTCAACCTTTTTGCCGAAGGCAAGGTAAGTGACAGGGCTGCAGTTGAAGTCATCCGCACAATTCTGGACGGCACGGAGGAAAAAACTCCCTCCCAGATCATCGAAGAAAAAGGTCTTTTCAAAGCAGAAGATGACCTGGTCACGAAGGCTGTTGCCGAAACAATTGCCGAAAATGCAGCAGCAGTACAGGACTATTTAGGAGGCGCAGAAAAGTCCCTGAACTTCCTTGTAGGACAGGTCATGAAAAAGACAAAAGGAACGGCAGATGCAAAGACTGCGCGTGAACTGATTGTGAAGGAACTTAAAGGGTAACCCGGCAGGGTTTACCTTTTTTAATTTTCTTTTTCTTATTTGGGCTTTTTTTGGATTTTTCCTTTTGCTCTTGTTTCGAGCATTGAAAGAATATTTGATATATTTTTTCCTAGGGAACCGGAGGTTTATTCAGATTAGAAATCCGGCAGAAGCTGCTTGGATACCGTATGAGGACCTGTACGATCCCGTGCCACGGCACTGCTTGACCTCATTAAAAACAAAAGAATAAAACGACAAAAACCTCCTCTAGCCGACAGTTTGACTTTAAAACTAGACCATATAAATAAAAGAGGTAACTATTACTAATTTATGAGTTCTGAAATAGGGGATAAAACCTGGATAGAGGTGTCCGGGAAATACCATCATATAACGGAAAGGAAAATTGCCGTTTTAATTGATGGAGACAACGCTCAGCCGGATTCTTTAGAACCGATTCTGACAGAAGTTTCAAAATATGGGATCATAAATATTAAAAGAATTTATGGAGACTGGACGACCCCACAGATGAGTTCCTGGAAACAGTACCTGCACAAGAAGGCGATCACACCTCAACAGCAATTTGCGTATACCACTGGGAAGAACTCAACGGACAGTTCTCTGATAATAGATGCGATGGACATTCTCCATAAAGGAAACATAGACGGCATTGCAATCGTCTCAAGTGACAGCGACTATACACGGCTTGCCACCCGTTTCAGGGAAGATAACAAATTCGTCATGGGAATAGGGAGAAAACAGACTCCTGAAGCTTTTACCAATGCTTGTGAACTTTTTGTGTATGTAGAAAACCTGATGAACCCTGCAGAAAATGAGAAAGAGAATGAGATAATAGAAACATATGAAAAACAGGAAATAAACGACAAGGGAGAGCTATTTTCCTTGATCAGAACAGCCTATGAAATGGCAGATACTGCAGACGGTTGGGTTCACCTTTCCTTACTAAACCAGAACCTTCAGAAAATAAAGTCCTCCTTTGATCCCCGCACATATAGTCATAAAAAATTGATGAACCTTATAAAAAAGGAATGTAACGAGATTCTGGAAACAAAGACCGAAGATACTTCAGTATATGTAAAATTGAAAAATTAATTATTTTTGATGATGAGGCAATTTCAACTTACTTAGGAATGATAAAATATAACTTCAAATTTTCAGTTTGGGAATTGATCTATAGTTCCAGTTCCCCAAATAATCATTCTTGGCAACAAAAACCCTTGATATTATATTTGAATCATTCCTTAACATAGCAGATTCCTCAGCCCCACACAAGAAATAATTTTTAATAATATCATTTAAGAAGAAAAGCTCAAGCGAAAAGAGATCTGAAAATCACCACTTTCCTAACTAGTTTCATGGTAATTTAATTATTGAACATAATATTTGGGTAGCTTGTAATCGATGTAAAGGGATTCAGAGCTTAATAGGTGATCAATAACTAAATTGTCATGACACTAGATTTTTCTGAAAATTTCAATATAATTCCGGCCTCCGATCTTCGAGAATAGAGCCGGTTTGCCTTATTTCCCTTGCCTCTTCAGGATCGATTTCCCCAATGAGGACACATTCCTCCTTTCCGGCTTCTGCCAGGATGCGGCCCCATCCATCGGCAATAAAAGAGCCGCCAGGATAAGTCGAATACCTGTCTTTTCCCACCCTGGTGCAGGCGATATGCGGCAACTGGTTTTCAATCGCCCGGGAAATGGACATAATTCGCCAGGGATATATATAAAAGTCCGGGATTTCACCAGCTGAGACCAGCAGATCTGCACCCTCAAGGGCCAGTTTTCGGGCAACTTCCGGATACCGGAGCTCATTGCAAACTATGAGTCCTAAGGAGAGCCCGTACTTTTGCAGTCTGATAGGAGATATGCTGTCTCCGGGCGCAAAATATTCTTTTTCCGGGCCGTAAAGCTGGACTTTTCGGCGGGTGCCGGCTAGCTTTCCGGACTCTATGCAAAAACCGAGGTTAAATTGGGAAGGAACCTTCATTTCTGAACTTATTGAGTCCCCTTCTCTTTTTTCGATCATTGAACCTGCAAGAATACAGTCATGTTCTCTGGAAAAGGCACGGAGAGCTTCGAGCGTGGGACCGGAAGCAGTTTCAGCCACTTCTCCTATACGGTCATAACAAAAGCCGGTTGAGAAAACTTCCGGAAAGACAAGCAGCTCGGCTTCTTTTGAAACTGCTTCTTCTGCCAGGGAGAGGGCACGCTCAAGGTTTTCATGTTTCGAGCAAAGCGAGATATTCATCTGGATGCAAGCGACTTTCATGGTTGTCTCCATTCCTGCCATTCATGAATGGTAATTACTTTACTTAGATACTTTATTAAGTAATTCTATTTTCTGATTTGAGATTAAGGTTTTTGCGCTGCAGTATAGAACTGGCACAGCGGTGGTCTGAAGTATGGATAGCTGCTGCAGGCAGCACTTTGATTATCAGACAGTACTTTAATTATACATGTATCCGAATATTTGTATAGAACAATAAAAAAGAATGAAAACTTTCCGTAGGCAAAATATAAGGCATGTGAATCTCAAAATAGGCTTGAAGAAAAAGCTTTCTGCAAGAGAAAGACCTGAACCATTACTAAATCAAGGACCGACCATAAAGGAGGAAAACATCACGGAAGAACCAGTTTCTGATTTTAGATTTCACGCAACGACCCTTCTCTTCAAGTTCCGGGACTTCTTTTTTCCCCGCAGGAAAATCCTGGAAGAGGCAGGGATAAAACCCGGTTTCAAAATTCTGGATTACGGCTGCGGGTCAGGTTCCTATATCCGTGACACTTCCGAAATGGTGGGCCCTTCAGGAAAAGTCTATGCCCTGGATATTAATCCGGTTGCTGTTGAGATGGTCCGGCACCTGGCTTCGATAAAACAGCTGAAAAACATAGAGACTATACTTTCCGATTACAATACAGGCCTGCCCGGCGAGAGCCTGGATATAGTCCTCTTCTATGATACTTACCACACCCTGAACAAACCGGAACTTGTTATGAAAGAATTGCACCGGGTCCTGAAACCCGACGGAATCCTTTCTTTTAGCGACCATCACATGAAAGAAGAAGAAATAATGGAAGGGGTAACCCGGAAAAAGCTTTTCAAGCTGAAAAAGAAAGGTAAAAGGACATATTCCTTTAAAAAGGACGAGGACTAATTCAGGTGCAGGCGTGTGCCTGTTTATTTTTTCATCTGCTTCTTTTTTTCGATTTCATTGATTCAGCGTTCGTGGCTATTAATTAAGGTAAAATAGGTATGGAGTAACCCACTATTTAATGAGTGATCCATTTAATTTACGGGAGGTTTTTTGTTGGATTTTTGCTATATGGGGATTGGATAAATCCACAAAACAACTTGAAAAAGAGGAATCCAAGAACCGTATCGAGACAAAAATCTAAAGACAAAAACCTAAAAACTAGTCCAAAACCGGCACAAAACCCCGGAAAGCAAAGATTTCCATATCAAGTCCCACTTTTCTCAAACTCCTATCTCAACCTCCTTTCTCAAACTCCTTTCTCACATCATCCGGCACCCTGTTCATTGGACACTCGAAGTTAATGCAGTGGATGCATTCATACCTCCTTGCCGTCAAAAAGAACAACGCCCAAGAAACAACATATCCTCCCATCAACAGGGGATCCCTGACCAGCCAGTAAACCGGAAAAAGGAACATGGGCAGAGCTCCAAGAACCGTCACGGCTTTTTCAAAAGAGCTGTGAGAGCCTGGACGGGCTTTGAAAATCTTTGGCACTCCCGAAAGCATCATGCATTTTACGCAGCCCTTGCTCCTTATGTAGTAAAGGCAGTGAGTGCAGGCAAAGCGGAATTCGATTACCAGAAAGAAAAAGAGAGCTATTCCTATGTAAACGGCAACCCATTTGATCGAGTCCCTGGTAATTGCAATTGAACCGATCAGGAAGGGGATCATATTGAAGAAGTTCCAGTAGAGGCGGTCTCTGGCAGAGTGATCTGTTTTGAGGGATAGCGGGATGCCGGTGTTAGACATGGAGAAGTTTTTGGGAAAGGAAAATGTATAAAGGTTTGGGTTTAGCGGAATTTGGCTGGAAAATGTTCTTCTGTAGGAGACCGATTTTAGGGATTTTAGTCTTGTATAGAAGACCAATTTTACCTTATTCTGGTCTTCTATAAGAGACCACTATGAGAGAGACCCTGTGTGTCTCAGCTTAATCCGATAAAGGACGAGCAGAAAATAAGAGTAAAAACTTCAGCCGGGCTGCGTGGATAGCTTGTCCCCTTCTGTCTTTTTCCGTTCGCTTGCGAACAGCCTGAACCTGTAAGTTTTTCGTAATTAGATAAAGTCTATGGGGATTTAACAATCAAAGATTTATTCGTTGTTGAGAAGGAAGCACTAGAACCTTTTAATATGGGTAATCTTCATAATTGACATCATACATAAAAAAAGAAGGTCCAGGACTGTCGTCATAAGGATAACTTATAAATTCAACTCCTTTAAGATCTTCAAACCTACAGAATTTACACCTGAAATAACTTCTTTTCACAAGCTCTTCGCGACCTCTACTTTCTGATCTTATAATATCCGGCTTTTTAGATTCAATATATGCACCGGTCTTACCACATCTTTTGCAAGGAATTTTTACAAGGGAAGAAAATTTCATCTTTTTACCTTTTTTCGTATCAAATCCTTCATAATTTTTTCGAATATTTATATATCCACAGGATCTGCAGCCCCAGTAGCGTGTTGCCTCTATCCTGTAATTTTCCGGAGTGCTTATTTCCTTAAAATCCGGCATATCGGTTTCACGACAGATGAACTCCTTTCCGCAATTATTGCATTTGGCATTTCTGTAATACTCTGCAATATAAGAGAACTGAAATTTCAACTTCATTGCTAATAGTCCAAGAATAAAAAGTAGAGCAATTAAAAAAGTCCCCAATTTTGGGGTTTGATATATTAATGTTAAAACAAAAAACAATAGTATCCATGTTATGATGAATATAAAAAGAGGTATTTTTCCAACGCTAGAAATAAAAGGCTCACCAAAGAGTTTGGTAAAATCAAGAGCGAAATCTTTGAGAAAAAAGCCTTTTTTAAAGTCACCTTTGTGAGTAATAATATGAGTATTTGAAGAAGGTATATACTGAATAGTCGCCAGGTATTCCTTACCGGATTCATATTTTACAAGCTTTTTTGATTCTAAAATTTCCCCCAAGATATCTCAACCTAAATTTAGGTGATTATCTAAAAATAAATATCGAATATATTGATAAATAAACTTTCGTTTTAATTATCAGTGATCACTAAATAAAATCATTAATTCATTTGAGAAAGAATACGCCCAGAATAACTCATTTATAGTCCTCATAAGAGATATGGTACCCAAACCCAGAGGGTCCAGGAGTATTGTCAGCAGGATAAACATCCTCTTGAACTGCTTTGATATCCTCGTATTTACAGAATTTACACCTATAATATCTTCTTGTCACAAATTCGTTATGAGCCCCAACTTTTGACTGGCTTTTGTCTGGATCTTTGTATTCTACGTATGCACCTGTCTTGCCACATCTTTTGCAGGGAATTTTTGCTACAGAGGAAAGCCTATTTAATGACCCTTTCTTCGTGGTAAAACCTTCAGAGCTCTTTCGAATATTTATAAATCCGCATGTCCTGCATTTCCAGTGTCTGGTTACCTGTATAGTATATTGATAAGGAGTGCTTGTTTCTTGAATTTCTGGAACCTTCGTTTCTTCACAAGAAAATTCATTACCACATTTTTCACAAAGGATATCCCTGTAATATTCTCCTGCATAAGACAGCTGAGAAATAAGTTCGAATACCACAAATATTAAAGGAACTGAAATTAGAATTAATGAAATAACGTGTGTGTCAGATAATTGAAACTGTGCTATTAGAATAAGAAACGTTACGTATAAAATAGAAATCAAATAATCTGGTACTTTTCCGAAAAATGAGATAAAGGGTTCACCAAAAGTTCTTATGAGAACAGGGGTGAATCTTTTGAGAAAAAAGTCATTCTTTTTAAAAGCACCTTCAGAAATAATAACATGAGTGTTGGAAGAAGGCGTGTATCGAATTGTTACAGGATACCCACTACTCGACCCTTCATATTTTACGAGCTTTTTGAATTCGAGAGTTTGACCCAATTTGACCCAACTCAATTCAGGCAATTATATTCTAAAAGAACGCTTACTCTCAGATAAACGTATGTGAATATAGATAATCTGATTATATAAGAATTTCTGCGTTCTATAGAAATAAAAAATTATAAATTAGATAGCATGGAGTAGTCACATGCCCAGAATAAAACTCTACATCGCCTGTAGCCTCGACGGCTTTATCGCCCTACAAGACGGAAGCATCGACTGGTTAACAGAATACGGAAACAGTTCCGAAACCGACTATGGCTATTCCGAATTTTACGCATCAATCGGCACGGTCCTTATGGGCAGAAAAACCTATGAACAGGTCCTGAGCTTCGGAGACTGGCCTTACGGGGAGAAGAAAACATATGTTTTTACCAGACAAAAAGAACCCCTGCTCCGCGAAAATAACGTAGAATTTGTTTCCGGGGACGTCGGGGAATTTATGCGCCAGGTACAGGAAAATACTGATGAAGATATTTGGCTCGTGGGCGGTTCGCAGCTTATTAAGGCATTTCTCGAAGAAGACCTTGTGCAGGATTTGATTATTTTCGTTGTTCCGCTTATTCTTGGGAGTGGGATTCCTCTGTTTGACCGGATTGGAAAGGAAGTCAGGCTCAGGATGATTGATACGGAGAGGTATGAGAGTGGGCTGGCGAGGTTGGAATATGAAATTGAGGAATGACATTGAAAAAAAATAGAAAACCATAAAAGAAATTCACCCAAAACTCTGAAAAGAATTAGTCCAGATCTTGAGTAATTTAATGCTAATTTCAGAGTATCAATCTTGCTTGCAGCTTACACTTACTGGCAAAACCTTAGCTTCAATCACATTCATTGAATAAACTGACCAAAGAAAAAAACCCTTTCAATAAATATATATACCCGGAACTCAATAAATAGTTAGAAATCGAACTAAAATGGTAGTCCAAAAACGAATTAATTATAAATATCCCTAAACAGATATTTTAATGAGTGATGTAAATTTAAAATCTGGAGATTGCAGAAGAAGGCAGGATAAAACTTTTTGTATAAAAATAGAACTTCCGATTTGGGGAATAAACATTCCATTTCATAGAATATAAGAGCATTTTTAGATAACCACTGGAAGAATAATAACACAAAAGGGATAATTAGCCATATGGAAGATAAAAAATATATATATGCAATCAGAGTATATACCATTGATTCTATCGATTAAACTTATAAAATAAATCAATAAATAGGAATCAAAAGACTGAAAACCCAGACGTTAGCCTGGGAGGATGTCGTGTGAGAAGTCATGAAGAATATGTTTAAAACCACAATTCTGCTCGCTTCCCTTACAGGGCTTCTGGTCCTTATCGGAAACTACTTCGGTGGGACTGGCGGAATGATAATCGCATTCTTGTTTGCGGTCATCATGAACTTTGGGAGTTACTGGTACAGCGATACGATCGTACTGAAAATGTACAGGGCAAGGGAGGTTACTCCGGCGGAGTCCCCGAACCTGCACAGGATCGTGAGCGACCTTGCAATGAAGGGAGGACTTCCGAAACCTAAGGTTTATATCGTTGAGTCCGGGATGCCGAATGCATTTGCAACAGGCAGGAACCCGCAGCATGCAGCTGTGGCGGTTACGACCGGAATTCTCAACCTGCTCTCAAATGAAGAGATCGAAGGGGTACTGGCCCATGAGCTGGCCCACGTCAAAAACCGCGACACTCTGATCAGTGCGGTGGCTGCAACAATTGCCGGTGTTATCACCATGCTTGCCACCTGGGCTCGCTGGGCTGCAATCTTCGGCGGCATTGGCGGCAGGGACGACGACAACGGTGGAATTGTAGGATTTATAGTGATGGCTGTACTTGCCCCGCTGGCTGCAACCCTGATCCAGCTCGCAATCTCCCGTTCAAGAGAATTTGCCGCGGATTACGAAGGCGCCAGGATGTGCAAAAAACCCTGGGCACTTGCAAATGCCCTGGAAAAACTGGAATACGGAAATTCCCACTTCCAGCCAAGCAACAGGGACGTACAGGCAAAAGAGACCACGGCCCACATGTTTATCGTAAACCCACTCAAAGGCGGGGCACTCCAGTCCCTCTTCAGGACCCACCCGGTAACCGATGAGCGGGTAAATCGCCTGAGGGCAATGAGATTCTAAAGCCCTCTCAAACATTTTTTTACTTTTACTTTTACTTTTACTTATTATTTTTTTGCCTTTGTCTTTTTGTTTTTCATGTTTCCTTTTTACATCTTTACCTCTTTACCCCTTCATTTTGTATTTCGTTCTCACGCATTATTTCTTCATTTTCTTCATTTTTCTTGCTTCATTTTCACTCTGAAAGTTTGTCCGGTATTTTTTTAAATTTAGCATGCTATATGTTATCAGATTGCACAGAGAATCATTAGACTTCACAGGAGAAAAAGCACTTATAAAAGAGAGTGATAGATAAAATGGAAAGGACAAATAGTCAATAAAAGACAGTCAGCAAAAGCATCAGTTTATAATGAATGTGCTGACAAAAAGGTAAGAAAACAGGACCTGACAAAACAGCATATTTACCGGTTCTTATTTACCGTTTTTATTTACCATTTGTAGAAAACGTTCGAAAAGTCAGATTAATAAATCAGGCTGAAAAGTATTTTCGCAATAATAAATTATTATGTTGATTATCTACACCCTATCTTAACCTGATCGGGGAATTTTCTATGGAAGACAAGTTTGAGATTGGCAGGATCATCAGAGCAAAGAATATCTCTGATGCATGGTACCGCGGGCTTAACATCATCTGGAACCACGGACAGGTAATTACCGACGAAAGGGGAAGCCAGATCAGGGAATTCATGGACTTGATGGTAGTAATTGAAGACCCCTATACGGACAGAATTCCCGAAGATACTGCCTGGAATGAAGAAAGGCTTGAAGAGTATGCAAAGCAGCTGATCTCGGGTGAAAACGTACAGGACTTTGAGTACACCTACGGGCAGCGCCTCAGGAACTGGAATGAGGAAGTGGATCAGATCGAATATGTAATCGAGAAACTGCAGGAGAGCCCCACTACCCGGCGGGCTACAGCTGTCACCTGGATCCCGCCTGTGGACACTAAAGTTAATGAAGTTCCCTGTATGATCCTCGACGACTTCAAGATCAGGGACGGAAAGGTTCATCTCACCACTCTCTTCAGGAGCCATGACTTTGGGGGAGCCTACCCTGCAAACCTTTACGGACTTTCCAGGCTCCTTGAATACGTTGCCAAAAGGGTAGGAATCGAACCCGGAACAATCACCACGGTCAGCATTTCAGCCCATGTTTACGACCACGACTGGGATATGGTAGAAAATATCGTGAAAGGCGTGTGCTGAATCTCAAATTATACGAATTGAGATAGAAAAACCTGATCAGAGTAAGTATTCCATGTAGATTATAGAATAAACAATATAGAATTAACAGAAGAAAACCCCGGAGTCCTGTTGTAAATGCGTGTTTTGATCAATAAATCATCGATTAAAGGGGAGGTCTTTGCCCCGCCCTCAAAAAGTTATACTCACCGGGCCATAACCCTGGCAGCCCTATCTAAAGGAGCAGTCATCCACCGCCCCCTGCTCTCCGCTGACACCCTCGCTACCATCCAGGCCTCCAGGATGTTCGGGGCTTCCATAAAACGGGAGGGAGATGACCTCCTTATCCAGGGCGTGAATGGAAAGCCCAAAGTTCCGGATGATGTAATTGATGCTGCAAACTCCGGGACAACCCTCCGCTTCATGACAGCAATTGCAGCCCTCACTGAAGGAATCACCGTACTTACGGGAGATGCTTCCCTTCGTACAAGGCCCAATGGACCCCTTCTCGAGGTCCTTAACAAGCTGGGGGTAAAAGCTTTCTCAACCCGCGGAAACGAAAGGGCTCCGATTGTGGTCAAAGGGGAACTTGGAGGGGCTATTGTGAAAATTGACGGTTCTATCAGTTCCCAGTTTATCTCCGCACTCCTTATAGCCTGCCCCCTGGCCAAAAACAGCACCACCCTCTCAATCGTCGGAGAGCTTAAATCAAAGCCCTATGTTGACGTGACCCTGGAAATGCTCGAACTGGCAGGAGTCAAAATCCATACCGATGATAATAACGGTACCAGATTCATCATCCCTGGAAAACAGAAATATGATCTCAAAGAGTATACCATTCCAGGCGATTTTTCCTCTGCTTCCTACCTGCTTGCATCTGCGGCCATGATCGAAGGATCCGAAGTTACAGTCAAAAACCTCTTCCCCTCCAAACAGGGAGACCTCGTAATTGTCGAAACCCTGGAACGCATGGGAGCAGACATCACCTGGGACAGGAAAGCCGGAAAGGTTACGGTCAGGGGAGGAAAGCCCCTCAAAGCCATCACCTTCGATGCCGGCGCAACCCCGGACCTTGTGCCAACTGTTGCCGTCCTGGCCTCTGTAGCTGTTGGAACTAGCCGGATTGAAAACGCCGAACATGTACGATATAAGGAAACCGATAGGCTCCGCGCCCTTGCAATTGAACTTCCGAAACTGGGAGTCCGGCTTAAAGAAGAAAAAGACAGCCTGACAATTACCGGGGGGCCTCTGCATGGAGCAGCAGTCCACGGCTGGGATGACCACAGGATTGTTATGGCACTTGCAATGGCAGGTATGATCGCAGGAAACACAACTATTGACACTACTGAGTCCGTTTCTATCTCTTACCCTGACTTTTTTGAGGATATGCGTAACCTCGGGGCAAAAATAGAGAATGTTTCTGATAAAATGGAGAAATGAGCTGCATTTCGGATGCAGCCCCTTTTTTCAGATTGTATTTATTTACAGACGCTACTCATCTCATAAAGCTTCAACAACTATTAAGGAGTTATAGACCTTCACATTTAAATCATCACTTACAGGAGTAAGGCGAAAGAAAACCGCAGAAGTGTTTGAGGAAAGCTCGTAATCCGCGGCCCATAGATTTTCATTTTTAGCCTGCGTTTCGAAATAAGTTTCCCAGGCTTCCGGATAGTCAGTAAAAATCGTCAGGGATACCGAGGTGGTGTTGTAGAAACTTTCAAGACCTGTGACGTCATACTGATGTTCTCGAGACAGGGAAACCAATCTGAGATCCTCAACACTGTTGCTGGAAAGAACCCAGTTGCTGCCTGCCAGACAGACCGCATTTACTGAGAGGTTCAAAAAGCCTCCCCCTTTTTCAAGGGTTATCCCTGGAGACAATTTCATAAACGACTGGTTTCCCTGGGAAACGATCAAGGCTCCGTTTTCATAACAGTAAATCTGGTCAAGATATTGGGAATTATCAGCCCTGTAGGAAAGAGCCCCGCATTCAAGAGAGCCAGTCGATGGAATATTCTTGCTGGTGGAATTATTGTAGGTAATAAATGCAGACAGATTGCACTTATCTTTGTTAAAGACAAGCGTACCCCCTGATTTCATGCGGTTAACTACCGGGAGATTACCCCCACCCATTCGAAGTGGAGAGTTCAGGACAACCTCACTATTCGGACTGACTACCATTCCCAGGGAAAGGAGGTCAATATTACACTTTAGCCGGGACATATCCTCATAAACTTCGGACATGTGGCTATATTCAGCATCTTCCTTCCACTGGGGGACGTGGTAAACCTGAATGTTTGTTATAAACAGAACCACGATCCCAAGTAAAAGGGCAGCTGCAACAGCTACTGAGACTCCAGAGTCCGATTTGAGAAATGAAGAAAACGGTTTAATGAATTTCAGTTTCATAACATTCTTTCTCCCATTCCAACCATTTATCAGAAATAATATGTCGGGGGACTGCCTGTGCAAGGAGGAAACACGCCCTTTTCTAAAGCAGTAGGGGTTACTGTATCGGATTCTAAAGCAAGCTCCATGAAGAATCCAAAGAAAAGGTGATCCAAAGGCGACCTGATCCTGGACAAGCTACTCTTGCGTAAATCACACCCATACATAATAAATTATTTTATTGTGTAAGAATATCATAGGTTTCACTGCATAATAACTTTTTGATAGTTAAGGGCTTCATGAGGCAGTAACATCCATTTTCTGAATCACATTGTTAGAAGGTGTGTGAATTAGAAATAAATTAACAGTGTCCCCATTTTCAATAGGAATCCCGATTTCAATAACATCCCCAATCTCCCAGACACCATCCACTCCCAGCTTTGCGGACACGTTCTCTGGAGAAAATTCGTTTCTAGTTCCATTGACCATTACCACGACTTTTATTTCATTTCCGGAGAGGGCTTCTCCTCCCCTATGCTTCAGGTATACGGTATCTGACGTTTCGTCCATCCATACCTGCAAATCTGCATGTGGGATATCATCGGGACTATTGTAGGAAAAAACAAATACACCGATAAAACTGAAAAAAATAACTACTAAACCGATAAGGAGGACCTGCCCCATGACCTCCGAAACCCCATCACAGTTTTTGATGAATTTGCGTAATTTATACATGTAAATACCCCGGTCTTAAATTTGTTTCCTCCCAAATTCATTTCACTCAAAATATATTGCCATATAATCGACATTTATTTCTTTAGCACTTGCAGCGTTTCCGACACCCTTAATACGAACCTTCAACCCCTCGACATCCTCAACCGTGTTTATACGGTCAGATAAATTCATTACATAAATTTTGGGTAATTTATTAGTCTCAGACAATGAAGACTTCATATACCATTGCCCAGGAGACGGATATGCATCGAATATCCATAGTTCAATGTATTCAAAAGAACTGTCATGAGTTGAATACACAAACCTGAGAGTAACATTAGAAACCGATTCATCAATCCTGTAGTCATAGTCTGCCATATTTATGCCAAAAGAGAACACTTCACCAGTACCGTTTACTTCAGGTGTGTTTTTTTGAGGCACCACATAATTTGTATGTTTCCCATCACCTTCTTTCATTACATCCGTTGAATTTAACGGGCCAGAGGAATCGTCAACCTGTGCCGGAGGCAGCCAGCCCCCTGAACCTCCGCCGCCCGGAATAACTTTCGCCTGCCTGAACACCTGCTTTGAATCCATATCAACCAGACTCAGGTACACAGGATCTCCTTTTGTAAGGGAAGCCCCCCATTTATCAGACACATTGATTGTAATGACATCGCCCACGTCCCATGTGCTCTTGTTAAGGTTTGAGAAAACGTCATCCGGAGAATATACGTAGCTAGAACCATCAATGGAAGCTATAATTTTCATATAATCGGTATCAATGACGTCCCCTCCGCAGTGCCTTATATAGATAATATCAGTTGGAGCACGAGCCCATTTCTCTACCGCAACATGAGGACTATCGACAGGTCGATCTAACGAAAAAACCATAGTTGAAAACATCCCGGCTATTATAACCGCTATGCTGGCTAGGAGCACTTCCCCCATGATTCCGGAAACAGAATCCGAACTATTAAGAAACTTCCATAAATTTTCCAACATTAAACCCATCTCAGCCACAGCTTCTACCGCATATTTCAATAGAGGAGCAAAGTGAAATTACAATGCACCTCATCGCTCTTTTTCATTTCAAGAAACTTTTATTTTCAGTTCAGGCATACAGCCAGATAATCTATTTCTATTGATTTTTTACCGATTACGTTGACATGAATGTTGAACTTCAAATCGGAAATGCTATTGAGATTTATAGGCACAGTTTGATTGTACATATGCCACTTATTACTCGCACAGTTAACAGGGTCAAATATCGGCATGCTCTCACCTGCAATTTCCAATGAGAATTCCGAAGGTTGATCCTGCAGGCTATAAATCATCAAAATGGTTGCATTATGGGCACCAGGCCATTTGAAATCGTTCTCACGAAAACCAAAAGTCAGGCCAAAGGTCTCACCTTTTAGTTCGTGAACGAAGTTGTTTTTGGGGTAATACTCCTTTCCTTCAATCCCCAAGAACGTGTCATTGTATTTCTCATCCGGTACTGCGGAAAAGTTAACTGCTGGATCGCAGTCATGCAGATACCTGAGGTTCACCTTGTCACTATCATCCCCTTCTACGGTGGTAAAAAAATACCATTTGCCCGGGTTCATCAGTGGACTGCACATGCCCTCAATGGGCATCGTCGCCTTCTGAATCAATTGCTTTGAACCCCTATCGACGAGGAATACATCAACACAGTTATCACTATCCAGGTGAACTCCCCATGTTTTGTATAGATCAATTTCAATAACGTCCCCCAGGCTCCAGGAGTTTTTACCCGTACACCCCTGGATTTCCTCTTCTGTCAATACTTTCTTGTTTCCATCAATTATTACAATGAGATCCAGATCACTAAAAGATAGGGACTCACCCCCGCTATGCTTCAGGTAAAGGATATCCGAGGAAGCATCAACCCGCTGCTGAATTTCAATTTGTGGGGTATACTCAGGACCTTCCTGAGCAAAAAGAACCACCCCCACTATTGCAAGTGCTGAAAACGTAATCCCTGCTATGAGCACCTGGCCCATGACCTCTGAAACCGCATGACAATTTTTGGAAAGGCTGAGAAAATTCCACACAGGTAACACTCCCCGCAGCTAACTGGATATAATTATGTAATAAGTCGTATTTAGAGTGTTTGATCATTTATATTATTTTTTATAAGTGGAAAAATAATATTCCTCCATCACAGGAATAAAAACCCCAGCCATAAGAAAAATAGAAAAAGATTTGATTATAACTACTTTATTAAACAAAAAGCCTGAAAAACAGCCTGGAAAAACTATTGGGTTTAGAAGGTAAGAAAAAAGAGAAAAAGCAGGCCAGAAGGCCTACTCTGTTTTAAAGTGTTTAATTTATTGAGTTTATTTTGCCGGGATGATGAGGGCTCTCTCACCAGCAGGCATGAACTCTCTGATGGCACCGCGGCCGAACTCTTTCCTGGGCTCTGCAAAGTTGAAGGGCATGAGATCGTCAGCGAAGCAGACCTTGATGAGTGGGTTGACGGTGAATGCGTCGCCGCGGCCTGCGTGGGCTGCCTGAGCGATACCTGCGTATCCACCCTGGTGACCTACGTTCATTGCATAGTTGGGGTAGTTTGGACCACGGAGTTCGTCTGGGAGACCTTCGTCGCCCTGGTAGGACAGAACGTTTGTGGCACCGCACTGGTCCTGCAGGTCGTATCCGAAGAAGCCGAGACGGCCCCAGGCTTCCTTGTGCAGGTACATGGAGAGGTACCAGCCGGAGAGACCAGCGTTTGCGTTTGCGGTTGCAAGGGAAGTTGCAACACCGGCTGCAGCTGCGAGCACGGTTGCTCTCTGGGATCCACCGAAGTGGTCTTCAAGGGCAGTTGGGAACTTCTCGTAGGTCTCGATACCGTAGAGTGTGGACTCGGTTGCGATGTCCTTTACGACTTCGAGGGTGGCCTTTACCTTGTTGTCCTTGCCGAGGTTTGCAGCACCGTTGTACTTGTCGTTGATGTAGTCAACGTCGTAGTACACGTTGTTGTCGAGGATGTCATCGGTGTATGCAGCTGTTGCATACTGTGTGAACCCGACACCACCGGACATGTAGGACCCGAGCCAGATCTGGTCGTAGAGCATGCAGCCTGCACCGACGACTTCAAGGGCAACCTTTGCGGGGTCGTCAGTCACTGTGCGGCTTGTCTGGACGATGTCTGAGAGGTGACCGAAGGATAATCCACCGGGCTCGTTAGGACCACGTGCACGCCTTGCGGGGAGCATTTCACCCATAGAGACGAGAGCTGCGTGCTTTGCAGCGAAAGACAGGTCAGCTACTGCTGCTTCACCAGCGCACATGTTGTATGCGGAGATGAAGGACATACCGATCTGCATGGCTGCCCACCTGGAGGTCTGGGCACCGTCAGTTGTTCTGGAGACAATTGTTGGGATGTGGATTGCCTGCCAGGTTGTCTTGCCGATGGAGGCCTTAATCTGGGCTGCCTGTTCTTCATTGAACATCTTGTTGATGTTGATGACGTACTGCTTGTCGACTTCGTCTGCAAGTTCGTCGTCACCGGTGAAGATCTTTACATAACAGTCGTCCACAAGAGCGGGGTGGGTTTCGACCATCATTTCCTGAACCACTGCTGCACCGGGCATGGCGTGGTTGAGGGTCTCAAGGTAGTGGTTGATGGTTTCAGGGGTAACTTCCTTACCCAGCCTCTTCTCGAGGGTCTCGTGAGCCATGTCAAGACCGACAATACAGGTTCTCCTGATGTCGTCCCACATCTGCTGCATTGCAGCGTTGTTCACGTAGTGAAGGTCGTCAGGTTCGGCAACGATGTCAGTACCGGAGATGACGTAAGGAGTGATTGCACGCTGACCGAGTGGTGCACCGGTGTGCATCATTGGGTTGTAGAATGCAAGGCCTCTCTTCTCTGCAAGTTCCTTTCCGGCCTTAATCATCTCGGCCTTTCTTGCGTCCTGTGCAGGTCCAAGTCTCAGGAACTTCTCGGTCTTGTCAGTGATGTCCGTGGTGGACTGCTGGTTAGAACCGTATTCCTGTGTGAACTTGACTTCCATTGACTTTTTGAATTTTGAGAAAATATCTGCTGCCATTGTGGTCACCTCATTTCGGCTGGAATCCGTAGGTAGTTCTCTCATCGAATACTCTGTGTACCCATTCAACGACTTCTGAATCGTCCCTGAAGGCTACATTGTCCACACGGTAGATGGTGGTTCTCTTTGCGGCTTCTTCACTGGACATAGGCTTGCCGAGGTCTACTTTCCTGTCGAGTGGAATTGCAACCTGGTCCTTGTCCATGATGATGGTGCCGTTTTCGAATCTCCTTCTGTCAAGCATGTCGAACATTACGCCGTCTTCCTGGAGACGGACAGAGTGACCGTGCACAGTTGCGCCACGCATACCGGAAAGTGCAGGGCAGCTCATTTCGGTTTCCATCTGGACCTTTGCGCACTGTTCCATGTCTCTTTCACGGGCTTCAACAATCTGACGACCGGAAAGGGTACCTGGGTCTACACCTCTGAAGTTAATTGCTGCGAAGTATGATCTGAAGTAAGGGGTAGCCGGAGCGTTGTACATGGAGTCAGCGAACTGAACGTACCTGACCCTGTCTCCTGCTGCTGCACCGGGTGTTGCTGCTACAGCCTCGCGGACCGAGCATGCGGGCTCTCCCATCTCTGCAAGTGGTGGGTGGGTGCTTGGGTAGTCGCTCCCTGGTGCACGGTGTCCAAGGACTGCAGTTAAGTCTTCGTCTGAAATCTCCCTGAGTTTCTCAAGGTTCCCAGACATGTGCTTTCTGCGGTTAGCGCCAACTGATGTCGCGCCTGGATAAAACTGTGGTTTGTATGCCATCTCATGCAACTCCTTTATGATTTTCTAACTGGTCTAATGTCGTCTTGACGTATTTAACGATTAAATTTAGTTTATCCCTGGGACAGAAGTCACCACGTGTAACTCCACTTACCATATCCATTACAATTCCCTTGGTACGAATATTTTCATCCCTTGGCATCACTAATCTCGTCTTTATCCCTGCTTCTGCAAAATCCTCAAAATCCACCGGGATCTGGCTGACAACAATTGCCGGAATATCAGCCTGGCTCAGTATCTCCCTTGTTTTTCTAATTACATGGTCCTTAATATTTCCGAGGTGAATAACAGCCAGCTTGTGCATTTCAATCTGTGCGACTTCTACCGGACTCAGTACAAATGATCCTGTCCTCATGCCTGATTCGGGAATCCCTGAACCTGAATAAAGTACGAGCACACTCACCTGAATGTTTTCTTTCCTCATTCCGTATGTAATCTCACATACCGGTTTTGTGATATGTCTCTGGCCGGGACTCATAGCAATAGCTACCACATCGGCACGACCAGCTTCCGAAAGAGTGCCTCTTTGAGCAAGCCCTCCTCCTTTGCCTAGTCCTCCGCCGCATCGGCAGTCAACTACCTGTGTTTCCCGATCGATCATCATACCTTTTCACTCATCTGTATCATTGAAATCTTCTTCTTGTTTCTCGATGAAGACAAGCTGGTTTCCCTTGGATTTGGGATCTACCATACCAAGCATGCGAGGATCAGTATCAGGACCAAATTTTGCATAGTCAGTCACGGTAGGCTGTTTCCTGAAGAAATATCCTTCCCTGAATTCAAAAGAGAACGGGAGCACTTTTTCGCATACTGACCTGACCTTTTCTTTAGTTTCGGCATTTGAGATTTCAAGCCTGATCCTGCCTACACTGATCTTAAGTTCAATAACCTGATTTCCGATCTGAATAGGCTTCCTTAGGGGGTGTTCCACCTTTTCTCCAGTACCAGGGCCTGAAGACACCTTTTCGGGGAGTCTCGAGCCCTGGACTATAACGCGGATTATCCCGTCAATCCGATAGAGCTCAGTAATAAGCTTCTGAGCGGTTTCAGGGGACAGGATTCTACTGGGAAAGATTTCGATTTGGATAGAATCTTCCGTGTTTGAAGCAGAGTCTGACATCGTTAGACCTTTCGAGTTATATGTTTAGAGCGCTCCTGCAACTGCCTTAATCGGCTCGCGGAATTCCTTTATTCCACCAAACACGTCACCAATGAGGCCGGATGTTGATTCGATTGTGAACATCTGAGTACCTGCTGTCTCTTATACACATCTCCG
>NZ_JJQY01000031.1:0-22385 GCF_000979295.1 Methanosarcina sp. 1.H.T.1A.1
CGGCATACGAGATAGGAGTCCGTCTCGTGGGCTCGGAGATGTGTATAAGAGACAGGTATAGGGGTCGTCCAGAGTAAGTTCCTCAGTCTGTCTGTTATCCAGTGCACAGGCGTTTATATGTTTTGTAATGCCGAAGACCTCCTTTTTATGGAGATAGAAAGTGGGAGAATTATTTGGTCGAAAAGCCCATTCCCTGTAGATATATGTAGGTATTTAAGGCATTATTTAAGATATCAGGCTTTTTAACCGGATTTACATGACATGATATGTTTGAAAGTTGAAGAGTTGGAATCGGCTGAAACAATATTAAATTGGCTTATCAATATAAATCCTTCGCAAAACACTCGCCGCAGCTATCTACTATCGATGCAACACTATACCGGTTTTTTGGAAAAACACCAGAAGAATTGCTGCAACAGGCGAGAAATCTATGAAGGCAGAATAGTGTGGGAAACTGAAGGCTTAGATATCTATATGCACGATTTCAGGAGAGAAAACGGGATCAAAAAAGCCATAAAAGAAAGAAAAGTCGCAAGATTTAAGCTGGAGATTAGATAACGACAGATACACCCCTGTTTCTGTACGTTCTAATCTCCGGTAAACACCCACTAACCCATTATATCCTGCTAAAGTTCAGGCACACCCACTATTAAGCTGGAGATTAGATAACGACAGATATACCCCTGTTTCTGTACGTTCTAATCTCCAGTAAAACACCCACTAACCCATTATATCCTGCTAAGTTCAGGCAGGAGTTTCTTTTGTCATGATATAAGCAACCATTCCAGAGTTCAGCTTGCTTTCCCTTGAAATCTTTTTCTCAATCTCCTCAGCGGATTTACCTTCGATTTTCATTTCCTTTATCTTTTCAATCACTGAGATTGGAATGCTGTAGTATTCGTTTATATCCTTCCTGTGCCCCCAGACATCTCCTTCGAGGAGCTGGATTCTCTGCATCTGAAGGAACATTTCTATGGACTTTGAGACTGTATGCATGTAAGATTTAGGTAACTGAATTACCTCAATCTTCGGGCAGGTCTCAACCAGTGCAAAGATGTCCTTGTTCGAAGGCCGGAAAGCCAGGTGGACAATACGCTCATTCGGATTAAGTGTAAAGATTTCTTCTCTGGAACTGACAACTCTTATTCTCATGATTTTCCCCCACTGTAAAGTTCTTTTTTGATTGTACCCTGATATAAAGTACGAATACTTATTATAAATAGTTATCTCATTGAGCTAATATTATTTAGATAGTATTCTAGAGAGATGGGTTATAGATAAGTTACAAAAATGACCTAAAAAAACCAAAAAAGGAATAAAAAAGGTTTTTACAAGTTATTTTTGCTACAATTTCCACCCATCTGGTGAGATAATTAATTACAAAGTAGGTCTTAATTATTTTAATCACTAATTTATTTCAGATTCAGACTTTAATGAGACTTTCCCGTTCATCCTTACAAGGAAAAATTAACAGAAAAAAATCAAGCCCTCCAACTCTTGGAAATTAAGTAGGGGGATTTTAATACTCCCGTATTAAGAAAAATAAGTGATTTTTGTGGACTTCTGCGAAAAATAAGTTCTATGGAGAGTTTTGGTACTTTGATGGTTTTGGTACTTTGATGGTTTTGCTATTTTAAGAGTCTCGTCAATTTCAAATTGTTTTTACCTTACAAACCCTTCATCTTTGAGGCTCACGTACCTGCCATCTCCTATGATTATGTGGTCAAGGATGTCGATCCCAAGGAGCTTTCCTCCTTCAACAAGTTTTTCAGTAACCATTATGTCCTCCCTGCTTGGGCTGGGGTCTCCTGAGGGGTGGTTGTGGACCATGATCACCGATGCTGAAGATTCAAGAAGAGCCAACTTAAAAACCTCACGCGGGTGTACGATGCTGGCGTTCAGGCTGCCTATGGATACTACTTCTTCTTTCAGGATCTGGTTTTTTGTATCAAGATACAGTGTTATAAATTTTTCTTTTTTTTGTTCGCGCATTTTAGGATACATCAGGGTATAGACGTCCTTTGGAGAACCAATTTTCCTTTTTGGCTCTTCTATAAAGGTTTCAAGCCTTCTGGCAAGTTCGAAAACTGCAGCTATCTGGGCAGCCTTTGCTTTTCCAACCCCATGGACCTGCGTAAGCCTTGAGACATTTGCAAGGCTAAGCTGCTTGATACTGTATTCAGACAATATCCGGCTGCACAGGCTGACAACATTCTCTTCCCTTGACCCCGTCCTCAGGACTATCCCCAGCAGTTCGGCGTTTGAAAGGGACTCCGGCCCGTTCTTAATAAGCCGCTCCCTGGGACGTTCTTCCTCAGGAATGTCATGAATCCTTATTTTGGTTACTTCCATATTCCATCCCCCCTCTTCCATCCTGACCGAACAGGTACTCATTACTGGCACTCCTTCCATATACAGAGCACTAAACTGTGCAGAACACTAAACTGTGCCCTTATGGGCAGTAACTGTTCGGGCTTACAGTAAGTTATATTAGTAACAGTTATTATTGACAGTTTTAATATTTGAATCTTTTCGGATATAGACCAGTTTGTCTAAAAAAACAAATGTGTATTAGTAATTGGGAGCGCGTGAATAATCTCTCGACATTCAAATGGTTATTTTTAAACCGATACGGTGAAAAGGTGCCGACCCTTACTTATACCGGTAAGTCCATAAGGCTCTTTGATGAAGGTCATTTCTGTTGTAGGGTATAAGAAATCGGGTAAGACAGCCCTTGTTTCAGCCCTGGTCCGGGAACTTTCCGGGTTTGGGACAGTAGGTACTGTAAAGCACATGGGAGAACAGCGCCTCAACCCCGGGGAAACCGATACTGGCAGACACTTTGATGCTGGGGCTGACACGGTAATAGGAATTACAGGCTCTGAACTTGTCAGTTTTTCCAGAGACTCCGACCTTGAAGATGCCCTTGATATGCTCTGCGACCGGGGGCTTGATTTTGCGGTTGTGGAAGGGTTTAAGGAAAGCAATCTCCCTAAATTCGTACTTGGCGACCTTGAAGGCGTCTCCAACGTCGTTATGAGGCTTCCGGAAAACTCCGATATTCATGAGGAACTTAGAGCCTCCCTGGTCGGAATGGCCCTTGCCCAGCCTGACCGCTACACCCTGGACGCACTTATAAAGAAAGCCAGGAAAAACCCATCAATCCGGAAAGCAGGAGCAATCGGCACCTTTACAGGCATCGTCCGCGAGCTTGCAGGAGAGGAGAAGACAGCCCGGCTCGAGTTTGAGAAATACGAGCCTGAAGCCTCAAAGGCCCTGGACAAAATCCGTGACGAAATCAAGCACAAAGAAGGCATCCTCGAAGTCCTGATCCACCACAAAACCGGCGTCATCGAAGCCGGAGAAGACATAGTCTACATCGTGATCGCATCCGCCCACAGGACCGAACTTTTCCCAGCCCTCAGCGAAGCCATCGAGAGGGTAAAAGCCGAAGCTCCGATCTGGAAAAAAGAGTTCACGGAAAAAGAAGAGTTCTGGGTCCACGACCGGGAACACGCCTGAATGCAAAATGTAACAGGAAGAGAAGAAAGAAAAGAAGAAGAAGAAGAAGAGAAGAATAGCCGATTAAAAACGAGAGCTAAAAGCAGCAAAAATCGGGACGGGAATTGAATGAGCGGAAAAACAGAACTTAAACCGGAGAGAACAAAAACCAGAAGTGCAATCGTCCTGGCAGGCGGAAGGGGGCGCCGGATGGGTATAGTCGAAAAAGCCCTCCTCGAATTTGAAGGAAAAACGATTCTCGAACGTCTGCTTGAAAACCTCTTCCGGGTTGTGGATGAGGTAATCCTTTCGGTCCGAGACAGTGTTCAGAAAGAAAAACTCCTCCCTGTGCTTGAAAAATTCCCTTCCCGTGAAATACGTTTCTGTTTTGATTCCAAAGAGGATGCCGGCCCCCTGGAAGGCATCCGGGCAGGGCTGCTTGAATCATGGTCAGAGTACTCTTTTGTCTGCGCCGGAGATATGCCCTTTGTAAACTTCAGGGTTGTAGACCTGCTGTTTGAAAAAGCAGATGGACATGACGTTGCTCTCCCGAGGTGGGGGGAGAGAATGTTTGAGCCTCTGCACGCAGTTTATTCCAGAAAACTGATTCCTGAAATTGAAAAAGCTTTTGTGAGAGGAAAACATTCAGTGCTTGCGCCGGTTTTTGAAATGCCTGATGTTGTTTTTGTAGAGGTTTCGGAAATTAGGGAAATTGATCCTGATTTGAGGACTTTTATAAATCTTAATGTAATCGGAGATATCGAATCTCTCAGCAGGGGCTTGAATTCGAAAGCTTAGATACAAAAAATTTCACGAAAAATGCAGTTGACCTTTTCATTCAAACCTGAGCCTGGAGATAGTCACGGTAAAGAAAAGGATTGCCATTAACAGTAGCACCCCCACCTCCGTCAATATGCCCGGAAACCCCAGGTCAAAATATAATAGATCGTAAAAACCCTGCATTGCCCAGTATGTGATAGTAAGGTGCGCCATATCCTGCATAAACTGGGGTTCAAGGAAGAGCGGCCACCATGAACCTCCGATTGCGGATGTTGTCATCACTATCAGCAGGGCAACTGAATTAGCCTGGTCCTGGGTCTTTACAAGCGTTGCCAGAAGCAGGCCAAGACCTGTGCTTGCAAGGGCGATGGCAGCCATGAGTACCATAAGAGCTAGCAGGTCACTGCCAAGGTTCAGGTCAAAGACTAAGTGACCAAAGGCAAGGAGAACCGCAAGCTGTAAAAATCCTTTAATGAAATTGCTGGTAATTTTCCCTCCTATGATGTCCGCCTTTCTGAGAGGAGCGATTACAAGCCTCCTAAGGGTTCCCGAATCCCTTTCAAGCAACAAGCTGATTGCTCCTGCCTGGACAGTAGTGAACAAAAGGAACATAACCGCAAAACCCGGAACATTCTGGGTAAAGCTTGTGAATTCAGCTACATCAGCAGGAGAAACGCTCTCAGTGACCACACTCACAGGCGAAGGGTCTGCAAATTGGCCTGCCACTTCCACTATTTCGGATATCTGCTCTTCATCCAGGACAGGGACTCCGTATGCAGCCACGGTCTTGACTGCAACCACGTTGGTGGTTAATCTTCTTGCATAGCTCTCTACGAGTGTTTTCACCCATTCGTTCTGGTCTACCAGAGTAGGGTCGACAATTAGCTGTATTTCAACGTCCTTCCCCAGCATCAGGTCTTCCGTAAAGCCCCTGGGAATAACAACCATGGTAATTTGTTCGGATACCATGGTAGTTGAGTCGGGTTTGACTCTCTCCCTGGCTGCAAACTCATTGGATTCCATCTGCACATGCAGGAAGTTATCAGGTTCTTCCAGAAACTCAATTAAACCTTCGGAAGCTTCTCCGTTGTCAAGGTCCACAACCAGCACATCGAACCCGTCGTCTTCGGCATATTCCGGGGCAAGGGCCAGCCCCACTATCGAAATGATGATCATGGGTAAAAGGAACATTACGAGAAGAGAATTACGGTCCCGCAGAGTGATCTTCAGGTCCTTGGCAGCAATGATATGGAATTTTATCTTCAGCCCCCCATTTTCCATCATTCACAACTTTTTTATTTATCGCCTGAGCTTTGTCCCTGTGAGATGCAGAAAAAGGGTCTCCAGGTCAGGTTCTTTAATCTGTATGGAGTCCACTTTTGTGCCCGAATCCGTCAGAATGTCGATAATCCTTGCCAGCATTTCCCGGCCCTTCAGGAGTTGAACCGTCATCGTTTCTCCGTCTACGGAGATTTTCTGAACATTGTTGATTTTTTCAAGGGACGTAATGGTATTTTGCGTAATATCCCGGGCTTCGATCCTGACGATGTCGCTTTCTCCAACCAGCTTCATCAGACCTTCCAGAGTATCAAGGGCGATGAGCTTCCCATTGTCCACTATAGCGATGCGGTGGCAGAGTTTTTCTGCGTCTTCAAGCTGGTGCGTGGTCAGGAGCACAGTCATTCCCTTGCTGTTGAGTTCCAGAATAGTGTCGTATATCCTCTTCCGGCTCTGGGGATCGACCCCTGCGGTAGGTTCATCCATAAAAAGGATTCTGGGTTTATGCAGGAGGGCTACTGCAATGTTTATCCTCCGCTTCATGCCTCCCGAATAACTTTGCAGGGATTCGTCCGCTCTCAGCGTCAGCCCGCTCATTTTCAGAAGTTCGGCTATCCGCTGCTCTCTCAATCTCCTGGGTAGCCCGTAGACCTTTGCATAGAAATCAAGGTTTTCTCTGGCCGTAAGGGTAGAGTAGAGGCTGATTTCCTGAGGCACGACTCCTATTATCTTTTTAATCTCAAAGGCATTTTTTTGAATGTCAAAACCATCGATAATTCCCCTCCCGGAAGTAGGCTCCAGAAGGCCGCACAGGATGGAGATGATGGTAGACTTGCCTGCCCCGTTAGGGCCCAGAAGCCCAAATATTTCCCCTTTTTTGATCTCAAAAGAAACGTCATTGACTGCAGCAATGTTGTTATATCTTTTTACCAGATGTTCCACACGAATGATGTTTTGCTCAACTCCATTCACTTCCATCTTCTCCCGTGCCTTTTCCCATGCCTTCTCCTGCCTCTTCTCCTGTATCTTCCCCCGTGCTTTTTTCCGTCTCTTCCTCTATTTCTTCTTCCGTGCCTCCTTCCCGTATTTTACCTTCTTTTCTCCGTCGTTCCAGGAAAAAATAAGCAACTGCTACCAGCCCTATCCCGGCTCCCAGCAACAGGAAGTACCTGAGGATTCCTTTCTCTTCCCTGACTTCTTTAACCTCAGCCGGCACATAGATGGTATCCGAAACCCGGGTCTCACCTTCAACGTCTTCATACTCTACTTCGGCTTTGATCGGATAGGATTTGGGCGTGGCGTCTGTATCGACATCTATATTGAAAACTGCCCGGACTTCCTCCTCTGGTTCTACGTCTTCAAGAAAGGCAGTATAGTCCGTGCTGCTCAGGGGATTTGAAAGTCTGAGCCTTGCCATCGCCCTTGATGCTGTTTCTTCCCCCGTGTTCTTGAAAGTCATGCTGACAGTTCCGGCTTTTCCGGGATAAAGTTCATTTTCAACGTTGATAACTTCAAAGTCAGCCTCTTTTTTTATGACGACGAAAACCTCATGTGTTTCGTTAACTTCCTGGTAGAGAAGTTCAGAATCGATCATGTTGTTGCTCGCATCACCCTCAACATACACATCCTTCTGGTACTGATAGCTGAGTTCCACCTGGAGGGGATAAGTGCCTGCACTCGCGTTTTTCCAGACTTCGATTTCAAACTGGAGAGGCTCAGAGACCTGCCCCGATGCCAGGCTTCCCGCACTCTGAGCTGGAGTCTTTATGTCAAGTGGAGCATCTTTTGCCTGAAGGTCTGCCACAACTCCCTGAGCCGTAGTGGCGCCAAATTCCATTTCCTTCTCGATTTTTGAGAGTTCTATCTCATTTTCATCCCCTGGTTCATCCTCGGACTCGAAACCCAGAACCTTTCCCTGATTCATGACCTGAATAAGGACAGTATCCGAATCGTCCCTTTTATATTCGGCATCACCTGTGAGGCTCACCACGATCTCAGGGCTGGCATAGATGGTGAAGTAATCTTCAGTAAACTTCCATTTGTTAGAGGGGACACTTTTCGCCTGAACCTGTACTTCCGATACGGCTAAAACGAGATGAGTAAGAGGCAGAAGTATAAACAACATAAGAAGCAACATAAGAATTATCGATCTTCTTCCCATCTCCTGTATCCGAGTCTTCCTTTCTTTACCTTTCAAACCCTATTAATCCCCCATTTGCCAATTTTTGGCATTAATCTTCCTTTTTATTCATTTACTCTTTTTCCGCCCCTTTTTCCTTTTTTCATCCTCTTTTGTTCCGTTTTTCATTCTCTTTTATTCCTTTTCCATTTCTTCCTGTACGCATAGTAGCCGGCAAGAGCCAATATTCCCATAAGTAAACCAAAATAAGCAGCGGTTCCAATTCCTTCACCGTCTTCCCCGTACAGAGCTTCTTCCATCCTGAAGGGAACTCTCATGGGTGAGGAAGTCCTTTTCTCCCCGCGGCTATCCTTATATTCAATTTCAGTTTCAATCCCATAGGTCTTCAGCGGAGCTCCCTCTTCCACTTCGATCAGGTATTTTGACTCGATGGAGTCACCTGGAGAAAGGGTGCCAAGGTATTCAGTATCGTCTTTAAAGATGTCATTTTTAAAGATGGAAGGGGATTCCACAATAATCCTGGCTACGGCATTTTCAGCCACTTCACTGCCTGTGTTCCGGTACCTGACGTAAAGCATGTATTCCTGATCGGATACTTTTTGAGCTCTGGCACTTTCAACCTCGAAATCGACTTCCGGTTTTACCGTGATATTAATGGGCAGTACCTGCTGCTTTTCAACATACCAGTAATTGAATTCCGGCTCAGGATACCCTTCGACCTGCACCTCCTTCTGGTACTGGTATGTCAGGTTCAGTGAAAGTTCATAATTTCCGGAAGGCGCATCAGTAAAAACCTCTACATCAAACTCCACTGGCTTTGAGACCTCTTCTTCTCTGAGGTAACCAATTTCCTGTACTCCGCTAACGATCCTCACAGGTACACCGTGTTTATTTTCAAGGATTCCGCGAATATTTACTGCTGTCGTGACATCGGATTCCAGCTTCGTTTCAATGTATGCATCCCTGAATTCATCGGAACCCTGCGGGAGCTCATCCATCTCAAAAGCAGAAATATTTCCTCTGTTTATAAGCCGGATAGAGAGCGTGGAAGACTCGCCGCTATCAAATTCAGACCCCCAGACTGAAGCAGCAGAGAGATTCGGTTCTCCGAAAACATTATAATAATCATCAGTGAGTTCTCCGATGTTAGGTGGAATGTATTCAGCACAGGCGGCAGGAACCACCAGCATCAGGAATAACAGGACATACAGGCACACCGCTCCCCTCATCTTCATTCCCCAAAGAAACGTATGCAGCGATTATTTAGTAATTAATATAAAAGCTTCTTAATCGTATTGTACCAGCATTTTTATCATTTCAATGTAATAAAAACTGCTCTTACGGTAGTTGATATATAGAAAGTTGATATATAGAAATGTGCAGGAGAGGTGCCCTTTGTAAATTTCAGGGTTGTAGATCTGCTGTTTGAAAAAGCAGAAGGTAATGACGCTGCTCTCCCGAGGTGGGAGGAGAAAATGTTTGAGCCTCTGCATGCAGTTTATTCCAGAAAATTGATTCCTGAAATCGACAAAGCCTTTGAGAGAGGTAAACATTCAGTGCTTGCACCGGTTTTCCAGATGCATGATGTCGTCTTTGTAGAGGTTTCGGAAATCAGGGAAGTTGATCCTGAATTGAGGACTTTTGCGAATATCAATACTGTTGAAGATCTTGAGAATATGATCGGATCTGCGGTGGAAAAAGTGAAATTGTAATAAAATTCCAGTTAACGTTTGTTGATCTGTTTTCTAATTACCGAAATAGCCTGATTCGCATCTCAAACCGTTCATGTCCCGCGCAGAGTGCGGCTTTTCCGCTATTTATGATACACAATATAAACAGTATTTAGCTGACAACCCTCTCTATTTTTCAAATTCAATTATTTTTTTATGCAGGGACTTCAAAGAAGAATCTATACCGAAGAAACTCTGCTAGAAAAAAATCGTAGTGTTGTTTCAGTGAATCCCACATTTTGTTGTGTGGGATTGGATCTTGGTAAAATTGAAAAATTGGATCTTGGATGGAAAAGACAGAGGTCTTAATAATTCATGAATTTTATTGACCATCACATAAAATAAGTAATATCTACTGCAAAGCCGAAATTTTCATTCTTAACATCTCTGTTTATGCTTCATTATGAGAAAGCCGGTCGCCTCCGACGACCGGTGAGAGTCCGGGGATTTTATACCCGATTCACTCCGGTGATTCTGGCTTACTGAAGTAAAATGGATTCTTATTTTTCATGCTGACATTTTCACTTAATTTCTTTACTGGTGGGCATCCTCTATCTCAAACTTAACCCCACGTCTTTCAAGTTCTTTTATAATCTCTTCCATAAACACACCCGGTCCCGGGGCATGGCTGTGGTGGAATTCTTTTACTTTTCCGGGCTCGCCGCCAACGCTTGTGATTTCCACGGCGCAGGAGGGGCTTTTCGGGATGCCGATTATCCTGATGTTTGTGCCGTTTATTGCGAGGTCTTCGAGGAGATCGGCAAGGGGAGTGAAGATTTTCCGGCAGAAGCGCCTGTAGGAGGGATGTTCGAGCTGGTCTTTCGTGATTTCCCGGCGCCTCATTCCGAAGTACATCGCCTCGGGGCAGGGGAGCTGGATCACGTTCATTCCTTTTGCGTCAACAGGGGTAGCCGGTTTTACGCCTTTGATTCTTGCAAGGGGGTTAAGCAGACAGTGACCAACGACAACAACTTCATCCATGGTGTCGCTTGTTTCGGATTTTCCGTGGACAGGTGAAATTTCGTAATATTCCAGTTTTTTCATATAATCACTTACTGCGTTTGTTTATTTAGTTTTTTCCTGAATAAGAGATTATATATTTATCTTCTGCATATGTATCCGAAAATGGTATCTGTAAGCCTTCATACCAGCCCGATTTTTACAATAAGTAAAAGCGGAATTCCAGGAGGCAGGCAGGAACACTGCCTTTATAAGCGGAAGGTCATTTCACATGCATGAAGATTTTGGAACAACACTTAACAGAGGCTTCAAGACCTGGACCAGGAATTTAAACATTTGTATTCCATTTATCCTTAATTTTTTTGTTAGTTTAATTGTTTATGTCTTTTTCTTTGGTTTAATGGGTTTCCTGCTCTTTGCCTCAAGCACAGGAAGCATAGCTGACCCTTCTACTCTCCCTCCCGCAGAACTTTATAAAATGCTCTGGGAAGGATTTAGGGACAACATGGCAGTCTCGGTGCTGGCAATTATCGTTTTTTCCCTGCTTGGCATGTTCTTACAGGCATTTTTCACAGCAGGGGCAATCGGGATGGCAAAAAAGGCTTCTGAAACCGGAGATACCGTACTATCCGATATGTTCAGGTCCGGTTCGAAAAACGCTTTCAGGCTTTTCCTCACAAGCCTGCTGGTCACCCTGATGCTTCTTGCGGGCATTGTATTCATAGTGCCTGGAGCCCTTACAATCGGGGACCTGAGCGGTCTGATAATGAATCCGGAAGCAGTTGTGGAAGGTATGGGAGCACTCGCGATAGGAATACTTGTATGGGGAATCTATAGCCTGACCATAAATATCGTACTTTCCCTTGCCCCTTACGCCCTCGTGATCGACGAACTTGATCCTCTTGACGCTCTAAAAACAGGATACAGGTTTTTCAAGAAGAATAAACTCGATGTTTTCTTAATCTGGATAATTACCGTCGGGCTGGCTTTAGCCAATGGTCTTGTAGGGGAGCTTCTGGGTTCGGAAAACACTCTGATCTCAGGAATTACATATATCATCCCACTGCTCGTACTGCAGCCGCTTACTGCTGTCCTGTGGACACGCCTTTACCTGGCCGGGGAGGAAAGGGAGCTTTATAACCATTATGACCTGCTTTCCGATCCGGATGGGTTCTAAAAGGCTCCTGAAATCCACACTTTTTTCGATTTTTTTCTTTCCTATTTTCTTTTTTTATTTATTCTGCGTTCTATATTTTCTGCTTTTATTCAGGTCCTGCCGAGCAGTTTACACGCCTGGCAGAGATCTTCGGTGCAGGTATCCCCGCAGATCCTGCACTTATCGATTTTTGCAGGAGGGAGCTCCTTTGCAAGGGCTCCTACGAGTTTGTCAAAGCCGCGGAGAAGGGAATACTTGGTGCCGGGATGGTTTTTCTCAAAGCTGTTTAACAGTTCTCTGATTTCCCCTCGAAGGGCTTCTCCTGCATACGGGCACTCGCTGAAATCCACAGGCAGGGAGTTTATCAGGGCATAGAGTGCCACTTCCTTTTCAGGAATATTCCGCAGGGGTTTTGCCCTCATTACAAGCCCTTCGATTGCTGCAGAAGGAGCAAGCCTGACCATTCGTTCCATATCTCCCCTGAAGTGGTTGAGGAGAATGGTCTGGGCTTCATCGTCCAGGTTGTGCCCTGTTACCAGTTTCGTTGCCCCTATTTCAAGCGCTGCCCTGTTAAGGACACTTTTCCTGAGAACTCCGCAGTAGCTGCATGTACCTTTTTCCCGGTTCATTACAGCCAGTTCGTCCATTGTAACCCCATGTTCGTCTTTAAAAGACTTTATGATGTGCCGGACTCCGAGCGTTTCTGTAAGCTGTTTCGCAAGTTCAAGGGAGTGGGGACGATATCCGTGTATGCCCTCGTCGACTGAAACTGCCACAATCTGAATATCAGGCCTATCCCCCAGAATCTTATGCATTATATAGAGAGCAACTGAGCTGTCCTTTCCCCCGCTCAGAGCAACGGCTATTACATCATTTTTCTTGATGTTGTACTCTTTCCGGATTGTCAGCTTTATTTTCCTTTCAACGTCCTCTATAAAATGTCTTTTGCAGAGATGCATACCGGAGTATTTTTGAAAAATAACAGCTTCATGGTTACATTTTTTACATTTAATTGTCATTTGAAATCCTTTTGAAATCCTTTTTTCTACTTATGAATAATCTGGAAAAAACGGGAGATACATATGTACAGGGCACATTTATAAATAGCCGTAAGTATTTAGAGACATTTAGAGAGATTTAGAGAGATTTAGGAGCATTTAAAGAGATTTAAGAGTATTTAAAGAGATTTAAGAGTGCTTAGAGAGATTTAGGAGCAGTTTAAATAATTTTTCGTTGACATGAAGAATTTTAATTGTGACAGGCTGCTTTAGGAAAGGGACACCTCGTATATATGGTTTTTTACGTGCCTTTTGGAGAAGCCTGAGTATTTTTTTTATCTGCCTCAGAAGGCTTCATCAACTTAATTCCTAAACTATGTTTCCAAAAGGTATATCCTTTTCAGCAATCAAACCTTACTTATTACTCAGTATTCAAATAATTACAGGGGAAATAGGAAGGGGGGCTTCTTTATAATAAGAATCATTCCGGCAGAAACCAGGCATCTTGAGGATTCCGGATGGCTGAAGAGTTACATGCTTTTTTCTTTTTCAAATTATTATGATCCGGATAATGTCCGGTTCGGAAGCCTGTGCGTTTTTAATGACGATACTGTGCAGCAGGGCAGAGGTTTTTCAACTCACCCGCACTCCGAGATGGAAATTATATCGGTTGTGCTTGAAGGGGAGATAACGCATGAAGACAATATGGGGAATAAAGGAGTCCTTGGAAAAGGAGAGGTGCAGTGCATTACCGCAGGTACCGGAATACAGCATTCTGAGCTGAACACAGGAAAGGAACCTCTACATTTTTACCAGATCTGGATTTTACCCTCAGGAAGCCGCCTTGAGCCTGCGTACTCGCAGAAAAAATTTGAGGAATCGGGGTGGAAGAACCAGTTACTTCCCCTTGCTTCAGGTCAGGGTTTTGAGCACGCCCTGAAGATAAATGCCGATGCAACAATTTTCCGATCCTGTCTCGAAAAGGGGAACATTATCCACTTTAATTCACAGGAGAAACGCTGCATTTTTATTTACATTTCTGCCGGTGAGCTCTCTGTCAATGGCCAGAGGATAGGACAGGGAGATCAGGCTCGCATTGACCTGGAACAGGCTATCCATATGGAAGCTGTTTCTTCCGGCACGCCTGCAGAATTTTTCCTTATTGATCTTCCCCGGCAAGGGTCCAAAAAATAGGCAAAAAGGTGAAAGCAGCTGAAAAAAGAGATTCTTTCAGGTAAAGAGAAGCACTCTCTGGAACAGCGGCAAGAATCGAAGCCGGATAAGTTCTTTTGAGTAAGAGAAAATATCATAGAACAAAAAATAGATCGGAAAAATCCTGGGAATAAAGCAAAAAGACCGAAAAGAGGGGATGAGAAGAGGCATAATCAACTGGGAAGGGGAAGTGACAAAAAAGAGAAACTGCCTGGGAGAGGTAGTGATATTATAGAGGAGCATCCGGGCAGGGGAGAGTCAGGAGAGGCAGAGGTAATCAGAGAGGGAGATAAAAGAAAACAAAAAGAAGACTGACCTGAAGATGTAAAGATTGAAAGATCGAGGCTGAAGAGTGAGGAAATGCCCGAAAGCAAAAATCATGGGATGTGGTTACGGAGCAAGCCGTACATCTGGAAATAGAAAGAGGATTTACTTCACAGTCAGAATAACAGAGTGGGATAGTTTAGAAAACAGAGTGGGATAGTTTAGAAAACAGAGTGAGATAGTTTAGAAAACAGGGTGAAGTGAGAGGTAAAAATAGTTTTGGAGAGGGATTTGCCTCTCACTTCTCCGTTGCTTCTGATATCTGCGGGGGCCGGTTGAGGAATGGCGAACCCCATCCGGCTTCCGGCTGTGAAACCTCTCCCGGCGTCGGCGACTGAGGAATGGCAAAAAACCTCGATCGTCACCTCATACGGGCAGGGTTCCGGGTTGCGCATAACAGGATTGAGGAATGGCGAACCTCATTTGTCCTGATCTGCTGTTTTTTGCTAAATGCTCTCATGAACCCCATTCAATATTAGCATTTAGAACTACATGTTATAGTATAACTGTTAGATATAAAACATAAGTGGAAATGATTTTTCTTTTTCTTTGATGTAATAAAGCACCTTCAAAATTTTCAAGTGGCTGATCGCATCGGTAAACTAAAATTGTTTGCGCTGGCAAATCCTATTATTTATATCTTCCGCCGGAGAGCCATCCGTCCAGTAAAAGGGCATTATTATAAAGGAAACCTATTTATAATATTAAATCCAAAATTTCTGTTCTTAAATTGAAATTTTGATCAAGTTTACTTAAGTTATTTTTTCGGTTTCTTCTTTCATCTCTTTCTTATGTTCTATGTTCTCATTCTCTGTTCAATCTCTTTCTATTTATTAGTTCTGTTCTCTTACAATTTATTTATTCTGATTTCTTCGCTGTATGAATATGTATATCAGTTTCAAATAAACCGTTTCAGACTTTAAATATACATTCTCTGAAACAAAATATATTCCGTAGCAAGATTAAGTATTAATAGTAAGTGTATAAAATTTTCTACGAAATTGATTGGGTTTTAAAGAGATTATTTTCTGGGGTGCCTGCTGAGTGGAAGAAGTTTCTTTATTCTTGCTCCTTTGTTCTGTTCTTGCAGGCTACCTGCTTGGCATATTTTCAGGGCTTTTACCTGGCATACATACAAACAATTTTGCACTTGCGCTTGTAGCTCTTGCGCCTTTTCTGGCTGAGAAAGGAATTGCCCCTTTTTACATTGCCCTTATAATCCTCTCAAACGCAGTCTCACATACGTTTCATGACATTATCCCGTCTGTGTTTTTAGGAGCACCTGACGGAGACACAGCGCTTGCAGTCCTCCCAGGGCACAGGCTTTTACTTGAAGGCGCAGGTGCAGAAGCGGTACGTCTCTCTGCCCTCGGGAGTGCAGGCTCGGTGGTTGCATCCATGCTCTTTGTATTGCCTTTTTCTCTTTTCTTCGGGGCTATTTACCCTTACCTGCAAGAGTATATGGCATGGGTTCTGCTCACGATTGTATTTATCATGCTTGCGAGCGAGAAAGGCGAGGAAGTAGAGGGGCAGGGCCCACTTGCAAAATACAGGTCCAAAGCTTTTGCCCTCGTACTGTTTTTGATCACAGGAGCTCTGGGGCTCTTTGCTTTTTCCAGAGAAAGCCTGCTGGTTCCCTTCATAAGCCTTGGGCAGGCATCCGTGCTCCTCCCTCTCCTCAGCGGACTTTTCGGGGCATCCCAGCTCATTATAAGCCTCCTCACAAGCTCCGAGATTCCCAAAGAATCCGTCTCAAGATTTGAACTTTCTCGAAAAAGGATCCTGAGAGGAGTATTTACGGGCAGCACTGCAGGTTCCCTTGTAGCCTGGCTGCCCGGAGTTTCTTCTGCTATTGCTGCCCTTCTGGCAGGGCTCTTTGTAAGGTCTGACTTCGACAGAAGGTCCATAAATAAAGAAACTTCCGAACCTGTGCCCGGAGGACAAAAATCCTCTCTTTTTTCCGACCCCTATGCAGATCGCCAAACTCTTGAAAGCTCAAAGGAGTTCATTGTCTCGGTTTCCGGAGTAAATACTTCAAATGCTATTTTCGGGCTGGTAGCCCTCCTGGTTATAGGAAAGACCCGCAGCGGTGCAATGGCTGCTGTGAATGAAATCCTGGGTATCGGGTCACTTGGTTTTCAGGTAATACTGCTCTTTTTTACCGCTATCCTCCTTACCTCCCTGTTTTCGTATTTTTCCACAGTCTGGATAGGGAATAACGCCCACCATATGCTTCAAAAACTTGACTACACAAAACTCTGTGCCGGTGTCCTTGCAGGGCTTGCAATAACGGTCTTTCTTTTTACAGGGTTTTTCGGGCTCTTCCTCTTTGTAATTTCTACCCCCATAGGCATGCTCCCGTCTTTTATGAAAGTCAGGAAATCCCATGCAATGGGCGTTATTTTATTGCCTGTAATCCTTTACTTCTTTTAAGATATCCGTGTTCTCTTAATTGTATTACCAATAATTCGGACATTGTTTTTTCTTACCTGGCAGCAGGCCGGCCACAACCTGTGTGGCAGAAGAAGAGAAAGCCGGATAATCCGTTTTCTGGACCGGGTTGTTTCCGTATAAATCATTCAGGGTATGGCTGACTCATGCGGTGAAATTGGCGAACTTCCTTAAAATTCTCGCTCATGTGTAAAATATAAAACTTAAAATGTATTGGGTTGAAATTGTAAAGAGAATAAAACAAATGGGTTAAGTACTAATTGAAGCGTAGAACGTGAAAAAGAGAATATAGAACCACAGAAAGTGGAAAAGTCAAAAGCAAACAACTAAATGTCAATAATAAACCACAGCTGAAAACTGATTGAAAACTGAAGACCGATTCGCATTTACTATAAAAATAACAAATTTAAAGGGGTTTACAGCACTATGGATGCACAACTTGAAAAGCGTTTAGTGGAGCTCAGAGCAGAATATGAATCCGGGCAGAAAATCCTCACAGATATTGATTTAAAGCTTGCAGAACTCGAAAACAGGAAGAACGCCCTGGGCGAAACCCTTCTCAAAATCAGTGGAGCAATCGACTTGCTTGAAGAAGTGCTCGGAGAAAGCGAAGGTGCGCAGGGACCGGAAATAAAAACCAGTCCCGGAACTTTTACAGAAAATGTGGAGGTTCCCAATGTTATAAGACAGCCCCTTGAAAACGCCAGAAAAACTCTGGAAGAGGCAGGGCTTTCAGCAGGAGAGGTCGTTGAAAAGAAAGAGGTTTTACCTATAGGAATTATGGCAGGGGAAGTGCTCAGGCAGGAACCACAACCAGGGACAAAACTGCCAGCAGGATCAGCCGTAAAGCTGGTTGTTGCATCTAAAGGTAAGTCTTTGCCCTCCCTTGACAGAAAATCGGTATGCAGCTATATTTCCGACAACGATTAAGAAAAGGGTAAGAAGGGCTTTAAGATGGAAGTTAATCCCTCCAGAACAGAGAATAATCTGAGCGAACTCAGAGAACATTCCAGAGCAGCGATTTCAGCTTTCAACACCCTTGAGCGTTCAGAAAGTCTCTTATCCTTGAGACTCTGTCTGCAGAAGTTTTTGAAGGAAGCAGAAGACATCTCAAAGGTCCTCTGGAGCAGCAATAATAAAAAGATCAGGAAATATCTGAGATCAGTACTTTATATTAAAAACGATTCTCCCTTTTATCCTGCTGCTTTCTCAGGACTGGAAACAGTGTTTAAAGAAATGGAACGTACACTGGAAGGTAAAAGAATAGAAGGGGACAGTAAAAGAATAGAAGGAGAAAGTAAAAGAATAGAAGGAAATTCCCTGGAAGAAAACCCCAGCCAGCAGGAGCCAGCGGCTTTTTCATACGATCCCGGAACAAAAACCTTGACGGTTGAGGAAAAAAAGTACGAACTCCTCCCCCTTTTTCTGGCTGTAAGGGACCTTTATGCTTCCCTCCCTTTCTTCGACGAACTTCAGGCCTGTACTGAGATGCTTGAAAAGGACTCTCAGAACGCCACAGCGCTCTTTCAGAAAGCCATACTGCTCTATAAGGCAAGAAGGTTTGAAGCTGCCCTGCAGCTTACAGAGCAGGTGCTTGAAATAGTCCCTGATGACTTCAGGGTCTGGTACAACAGGGGTGTAATCCTCTCGGAAATGGGGCGGCTTGAAGAAGCAATAGGTGCTTATGACAGGGTAATTGAGCTTGAACCGGCTTTTGAAATTGCATGGGACAATAAAGGAGTTATTCTTGCCAGGCTTGGCAGACTTGAAGAAGCGCTTGAAGGCTACGAAAAAGTGCTCAAGAGAAACCCCGAATATGCCGAAGCCTGGGCAGGAAAAGGCTCAATCCTTTCTGCACTTGACCGGAAAGAAGAAGCCCTTGAAGCATACAGTTCAGCCCTCAAAATCAGGCCTGATTACCTGGAAGCCCTGAAATGTATCAGCAGCCTGTTTTCCAGGCTGGGCAGGTTTGAGGAGGCTCTGGCAGCATACGATACGGCTCTTCAGTCTACCCCGGAAGATCCCGGCCTCTGGGCAGGCAGGGGACTTGTCCTTTTAGAAATGAACAAACAAGAAGAAGCCCTACAAAGCTGCAATAGAGCCCTCGAATTGAAACCGGGCTTTGTTCCTGCTCTTGAAATCAAGATCGAAATCCTTTCGAGAATCAGCCGGCAAAAAGCCAGTGACTCTTGATAACTTTTTTCTGCATAAACTTATGTCTTGCTTTGTATCCAGTAAAATTCGAATCAGAAAAGGTATATCTCATTGAAAACGAAAGTGCTCAATATCAGTTTAACCCTGATTCCATACATAAGATGGAAAAAATAAGGATGGGACATGATTCCGAAAGGGGCCCGAATAAATCTTAATCTGAAAACGGAGGATTCCGAAATGGCAGAGGAAAAAAATACCACCGAAAGCGCTAAGATGAAGCAAAAGGAGCTGGAAGCGGCAGGAAAAACCGAAGAAACCGAGGACCCCAGGCAGCTCCTTATCACAGCAGGCAAAGTTGAGAATTATGAAGACAAACTCAGGCTCTATGATCAAGCCTTAAATCTGGACCCTATGTACCTTGATGCCTGGCTCCAGAAAGGTTTTGTCCTGGATAGGATAGGGAGGTCTGAGGAAGCTCTGACCTGTTACAATAGGGCTCTTGAAATCGATCCCGATCACCTGGGAATAAAGTGCCTCAAGGGTTTTGCCTACAATAACTTGAAGGATTTTGAAAAAGCCATAGAGTGTTATGACGAAGTCCTTAAGGTCAACTCCGAAGATGTTTTTTCCTGGTACCAGAAAGGCTCGGTCCTGGAAAATCTTGGAAGATACGGAGAGGCTATGAAATCTTATGAAAGAGCTCTGGAAATAGACCCTACTGATGTCCTTATCAGGGAGAAACAGATGAGGCTTCTGGGGCTTATTTATAAAAAAGGAACTCTAACAGATTCCCCGGACAGCAATTTTAACTGAGCCTGAAAAATATAAAAAAATTGCAGGAAAAAATTTGAGAAAATTAGGAAAAATTTGAAACAAATTAGGAAAAAATTAGGAAAATTAGGAAAATAGGGAAAAAATTAAGAAAAGTAGGAAAATTGAGTAAAAAAAGTGTAGAGGGCTGTTTTTCAGCCTTTACTTTTTACTTGCCTCGTTTTCTTTCCTGATTTCCTCAACGGTTTCCATGAGTTTTTCTTTGATTTTCACTATGGCATTAACGGCTTCGCCGCCTGCTTCAATCGGAGCCCTTTTTTCCAGATCAGCCTGCATTAACTGCTGGTCAAAGGGAATTTCTCCAAGTACCGGGATGCCCAGCTCTTCAAGCCTGGCGTTGACTTTTCCGGCGCCTCCTTTGTTAATTACGGCAGCAATATGTTTTATCCCGATCTCGGAAGAGAGTTTTTTTATCCGTTCGGCTGTTTCAAGGGACCTGGCTCCCGGCTCCACCACTACAATCATAAGGTCCATCCCGCGCGTGGTGCCTCTTCCCAGGTGCTCTATTCCGGCTTCCATGTCCAGGATAACTGCACTCTTTTCCTTAAGCATCAGGTGCCTGAGGAGAGCCCTGAGGAAAGCTGATGCCGGACACATGCACCCGCTCCCTCCCTTATCCACAGTACCCATAACAAGCATCCTGACTCCATCAGGCCCTATTACTCCGTATTTGCCTGCAATGTCGTCCACTTTCGGGTTATAGATAAAAGCCCCGCCTTCGGTACCTGCCCTTTCCTGGATAAGGTCTTTGAAATCAGTGAGGGGCTTTGGGGGGTTTTCTATCCCCAGGGAAGATGCCAGGTTCATATCCGGGTCTGCATCTATTGCCAGGACTTCGTATCCGTCCCTTGCAAACAGTCTTGCCAGAGTACCTGAGAGAGTAGTTTTTCCAACGCCGCCTTTTCCGGTAATTGCTATTTTTATTTTAATTCCCCCTGAAACTTTGGTTCTAAATGAAACTTTGGTTCTAAATGAAACTTAATAAGACTATAAATTAAACTTAATAAGATTATAAATCAAACGTAATAATTTTCTACTCGGATATAACCATCAAACTGTTTATACTTACTCATTTATACCGGCTTTTTCCGAAGCAATTTGCATGAGGTATTTTTCTATATGGTTCCCCTGCTTTTTAGAAAAACCCGAATCCCTGGCAAGCCAGTCGAGTACCTTCTGTACTCCTGTCCCGTACTGCATTGCTTTTTTCTCTTTCCAGAGAACTTCCGGAGAGACCAGGCCTTCTGCCGCCTTCCTGAGAATATATTTTCGTGTATAGAGGCCATCTTTTTTCAGGACCTTAAGCTCCGGACTTATTGTAAGCCCTGTTTTAATTACTTCTTTATCCAGGAAGGGCACCCTGAGTTCCACGGAATTGGCCATTGTAACCATATCATCTCTTTCAAGGTTAATTGTTGAGATGCTTTCAAGGTCAGAATAGATCTCCCTGTCAAGTACATCAGGGCCCTGCTCGAGAAACCCTTCATGCCTCCTGTACCCTCCAAAGAGCTCATCTGCACCCTGCCCGGTCAGAAGGACCCGTTTCCCATCTTCTCTTGCAGTTTTTGCAACTATGTAAAGAGGAAGCCCTATTGCAACCGTCATCGGATCAGTAGATCCGGTTGCATAAATTACCTGAGGGACTGCAGCTTCTATTTCTTCGGGCGAAAGGAAATGAACTTTCAGGTTTCTCTTCATACCGATAGCCTCAGCTGCGCTCTCTGCCTGGGCAACGTCATGGGAATCCGGAAGCCCAACCGCATAAAGGGGAATATCAGGATCAATTCGCTTTGCAAGGGCTGCTAAAAAGGTGCTGTCAATTCCTCCTGAAAATGCAATTCCAGCAGTTGGAGTAAGCCTGAGTTCCACAGCCTTTTCAAGGGCTGCCTTCAGGTGAAATAAAGCCTCTTTTTCAGCGTGGATCCTCTTTTCAGGCGATTTTGTCTTCAGGTATCCTTCCGGGGTTTTTTCTGAAATTTTCCCGTTTTCGGTATTGAAACCCAGAATCCCTCCCTGAGGAAAGGGCTTTGCTTTTCTGCCAATACAGGTAAGGGCTTTTTTTTCGGAGGCGAAGGCTATTTCTGGCTTTTCTGCCTCTTTTCCAGAGCAGTAAAAGAGAGGCTTTACTCCCGACGGGTCCCTGGCAAGTACAAGTTCTCCTCCGCAGGCATATGCAAGGGCATAGTCCCCATTTACTTTAGAAAGTGCGGAAAAGACAGCGTTAATCGGCGTGCTCCCCTCCTTTACCCCTGTTTCTATAAGTGAAAAAAGCAATTCGGTATCAGAATCTGTTTTTAGCCCTATTTCAGCTGCAAGCTCACGAAAATTGAATATCTCCCCATTGAGTACGAGAGCTCCTATCCCTGTGAGAGGCTGGGGCATATCTCCTGTTATTTTAAGCAGGGTATTTCCTATGCTCAGGTCTCCCGCCGTATAGATTCCGCAGGCATCAGGTCCCCTATGTCCCAGGGCTGCAAGCATTTTCTTTACATCTATATTACTATCAGGGGTTCCGAACAAACCTGCTATTCCGCACATGATTACACCTTTTTTTCTGTCATTTCTATCCGGTATACACGAGCGCAGCCCTGTATTTATTATTTTGCCATCCAGGCAGTGCATCACCATACAGTCTAAGACGGGGCGCTGCCCGGAAAGCAGATAGGTCCGGAAAAATGTGCTGACAATGCAGATTAAAAACATTGATCAAAAAATACTGATCAAAAAATACTGATCAAAAAATACTGATCAAAAAATACTGATCAAAAAATGTGGTGGTCCCTGATTAATTGGTTGATCTATTCCGGAATCCGGGAGGAGATTTATCATTTCCTCCCCCCGCGCTGCACGGAACTGGGCCGGCCCGCCAC
>NZ_JJQY01000157.1:0-41050 GCF_000979295.1 Methanosarcina sp. 1.H.T.1A.1
CCTGGATACTGTGCAAGCCATGGTAAACGTGGTAAAGGAGCTTGGGCCTGACCTCCAGAAGCAGATCATGGGGTAATCGGACACCCCATTTCTTTTTTCTGATTTTTAAGAAAATTGGGAAAGTAAGGGTATAAAGCAGTAAAAAACAATAGAAATTAGGGACAATATTAATCCTGGTTCTGGGGGGCAATATGAATCTGGGGCTTGGCATCGATACTGGTGGGACTTATACTGATGCCGCTGTAATGGATCTTTCAACCGGGGAAATTCTTGATTCGAATAAAGCTTTGACAACCTATTCTGACCTGATAATAGGGATAAAGAATGTAATTTCAGGCCTTAATCCGGAGTACCTGAAAGAAGTACATCTGGTATCGGTTTCCACAACCCTGGCCACCAATTCCACCCTCGAAGGCAAAGGGTACCCTGCAGGGTTGATTCTGGTAGGGTACTCAATTCCCCGGCAGCTTTCTACACGGCACATGGTTTCCGTAAACGGGGGGCATGATACCTCTGGAAATGAAATAGATGATCTTGACACCGAGACCGTCAGGAATTTTGTGATACAGACTCAAAGCAGGGTTGCGGCCTTTGCCGTTTCTTCCTACTTCGGGGTCAGAAACCCGGAACACGAACTTAAAGTAAAAGAAATCATCCAGAACCTGACTGACCTTCCTGTGGTCTGCGGGCATGAGCTTTCCCAGGGCCTGGGGGCCTATGAAAGGGCGGTAACTGCCCTTTTAAATGCCCAGCTGATCCCCATCAATGAAAGCTTCATAAAATCGGTCAAGGCCGTGATGCAGGAAAAAAACATCGATGCACGGCTTATGATGATGAAATGTGACGGCTCCCTCGTGCGAATCGAGGATGCCCTGGAAAGGCCTGTGGAGTCTATCTTTTCCGGGCCTGCGGCAAGCCTGGTAGGGGCTGCTCACATAACCCGGCTCAGGACCTGTGCCACAGTCGATGTGGGGGGGACGAGCACGGATATCGCCCTGATCTCCGAAGGGATCCCCGAGATCAGTGATTCCGGAGCCGTTGTAGGGGACTGGAAGACAATGGTCAAGGCGATCAGAATGAAGACCTCGGCCATGGGAGGGGACAGCCATGTCTGGGTGCAAAGAAAGGCCTTTATCGGGCCTCAGAGGGTCATACCCCTGTGCCTTACCGCTTCCCACTATCCGGCGCTCCTTGAAAAGCTGGACAGGGTAGAGACTTTCCAGCCCCGGATTATGACAGAGGTCATTCAGCCCACAAACTTTTTTGTAAGGCATAGGGGGCCTGCAGGTTTGAAGGCTGCGGACTTCAGCCCTGCCGAAGAGGAGCTTTTAAAGATCATAGGGGAAGAGCCGGCCTCGATTTTTGAAATCTCCGAGAAGATCGGAAGCCATCCTATTATCTTTTCAGACAGCTTAAAGGCGCTCCTTCAAAGGCGGGCCATAAGCCAGATAGGATTTACGCCGACTGATGCCCTGCACGTGCTAGGGGAATACACCGCCTGGGACCGGGAGGCAGCCTTAAAGGGAGCAGGGATTCTTGCCAGGTATTTGAAGCTGGACAGGGAGGCTTTTGCTTCCAGGGTGAAACAGCAGGTTGCAAAAAATATTGCCCTGAACCTTGTCTCCTTTTTTGTAGAAGGACTCAAGAAAACCGATCTTGAAAAAGTGATGGATCAGCCAGAGTACATCAGGTTCAGGATAAACGTGCCTGTTGTCCTGATCGGGGCGCCTGTAAAAGCCTATGTGAGCGAATTGAAGCAAATAATTGATGCAGAGATCCGGGTTCCCGAGCACCATGAAGTCGGAAATGCAATTGGGGCTCTGGTGGGAAACGTTATCAAAAGGGTTGAAATCCTGATCCGGCAGCTTGAAGCCGGAAGCCGCGAGTACGCTGTGTTTTCGGAAAAAGAGCGGATGGTATTCGGAGACTACAAGGAGGCGCTTGAGTATGGGCTCGGGCTTACGCGAAGCCTTGTGGAGGAACATATGGCTGCCTACAGGCTGGGGCCTGACAGGGTTCACTTTGATCTGAAAAAGGATAATATCGGGCCGACCCTTGGCCAGCCTGTTGAAACGAGATTATCGGCAATTGGAATCGGAACACTTCTGAGGTTGGAATAAATGGCATCGAACATCAGGCCTGCCCCGCAAACAGCTATCAAGTCTGCGTCTAATAAAGCAGCCGGAAAAACGTCACAGACAGTTCCAGGCACTGCTTTTGATCAGCTAGCTGAAAGCGTCAGGGAAAAAATAGGGATCAAAGGGCCCGTGAAAGGAGAGGAACTGGCCGAACACCTTGAACTGGTGTGCGGGGAGGTTAACAGGCTTCTTCGCTCTTCGTTTGGCCCGAAAGGTTTTGACAAGCTCATCATCAATCCCGTAAACGAGATCGTTGTGACCAGTGACGGAAAGACCATCCTGGAAGAAATCGATATCCTGCACCCAGCCGTAACGGCGTTGAAAAACCTGGCAAAGTCAATGGACAAAGCCTGCGGGGACGGGACCAAGACTGCGGTGATCCTGGCGGCGGCCCTGATCACAAATGGGGTCAAACTTATCAGGCACGGGGTTCACCCGAATACGGTTGTCAGGGGGTATCAGCTTGCGTTTTACAAGGCTTACGAGCTGCTGGAATACAGCAGCAGGCCTGCAAAGTCGTATGAAGAAAGCTATGCTGCCGTGCTGGGGGCTGCTCTTGGCAAGGGCATGCAGCCTGGGCTTGCAAAAGAACTCACACATGTGGTCCTCAAGGTGGTCGAACGCCTCAACAGCCTCTCTCCAGAGGGGCGCCTGGACCTGAACGAAAATGTCAAGGTCCTCAAAAAATCCGGGGGGCCTGAGGTCGATTACCTTGAAGGTGTGATCATGGACGAGTCTCCTGCAAGGCCTGATATGCCCAGGGCTTTCAGCGGACCTTCCATCCTGATCCTGAACTATGACCTTAAATTCAAAAGCGAGTACCTCAGCCCCAGGCATGACAAGAGGGCTCTGGACCTTGAGACTGCCTACAGCTTCAGGGATAAGCAAAAAGAAGTTATGCGGGGCTTTGCGGGAAAAATCATAGGAAGCAAGGCAGATGTGGTCTTCTGTGAAGGGGATGTTGACCCGTTCATAGAGGAGGCCCTGGCACGGGAAGATATCCTGCTCTTTAAAAAACTCAAACTCAAAGACCTGGAAAAACTCTCAAAAGCCACAGGGACTCAGATCATGGCCATCAGCGACGAGCTTGTCCCCGAAAGGCTGGGCAGGGCGGACAGCCTGGAGGTCAAAAAGAAGTGCTATGAAAACTTCGTGTTTATCCGGGTCAGGGACCAGCCAATTACGAGCATCCTGGTCTGGGAACCTGTCAAATATGACCTGGGGAAGGTAGAGGAAGCCGTGGACGATGCACTGAACAATGCGGCTTTCCTTTTCAAGAACAGAATGATCGTCACAGGCGGAGGGGGGACCGAGTTCGACCTCGCACAGATGCTCAGGCTTTATGCGTTTACCCTTGCAGGCAAGGAACAGCTTGCCGTGCTCGAGTATGCAAATGCCCTTGAAGAAATCCCAAAGGCTCTGGCCCGAAACGCAGGAATGAACGTGCTGGACGCTATGAACGAAATGGCTGCCCGCTACAGCAGGGGGGAGGAAGCCAGAATCGACCTATCAGGCAAAGTCCGGGCAGACGCACCTTTTGTCTACGACCTTGCGAGCATCAAAAAGCTGGCAATCATTTCTGCTACCGAAACTGCCTGCAGCGTGCTGCGGGTTGATGAGATCAGGCTAAAAAAGTAGATGCCAAAAAATAAAACCCGGTCTCTTTTTCTGCTTTTTCTTGAGATTTTCCCCATTCTACTGCTTTTGATTTAGTATTTTCCGCTCCGATTATTTATTATGATAATATTTTATATTTTTATAGATAATTTATATTCCGGCAATGAATGATTGTCGACTCTTCCCGTTTGATGACGGTTTTTTTTTTCGTTATTGCGGAAGGGGAGTAATGGAAATCTTAAATATCTAACTTAAGGGGGTTATATACTGACAAAGGAAGAAATATTGAAAGGGTTAGCGGATGCTGTCGTCGAAGGAGACGATGAACTCGCAGAAGAACTGGCACAAAAAGCTCTCGATGAAGGGGTAGACGCCTATGATGCGATTATTCATGGGCTTTCCAGGGGGATGTTAATTGTTAGTGAGCAGTATGAAAAAGGAGAAGCTTATGTTCCACAACTGCTAATCGCTTCCACTGCAATGTATGCAGGGATGGATATCCTGACCCCTCATGTGAAGGTTGAGGGAGCGGAAAAACCGGCGGTCCTTGTGATCGGTTCAGTTGAAGGAGACGTGCACGACATCGGGAAGAACCTTGTAAAAACATTGATGTCTGCTGCCGGTTTTAAGGTGATTGACCTTGGGGCTGACGCGCCCCTGGAACAGTTTGTCGAAGCTGCAAAAGAGAACAAGGCTGATATCATTTCCATGAGTTCGCTTATGACCACCACCATGACAGGCATGGAAGAGGTCATAGAAATGCTTCAGGAAGAAGGGCTCAGGGATGCCGTAAAGGTCATTGTGGGCGGAGCCCCGATCTCTGAAGATTTTGCAGAGAAAATCGGGGCCGATGCAATGAGGCATGACGCAAGCTCGGCAACCGAGTGGGCGCTTGAAGCGGTAAAGACACTCCCACCGACTGAAGAAAGGTGGAGCGACCAGCAGATTGCGCTTGCCAGAACCAAATACAGAAAGATCCTTGCCGCAAAGGTTCCGAAAGCCGCTGTGGATATTGGCAGGGTGACGGCTGAAAAGGTCATGAAAGAATTCGACTCAGTTGTACCGAAATTCGTATCAACCATGACTAAGGCTGAGAGGTTCACGGCCGCCTTCCAGGATAAGAACGTCGACAGACTGCCAATAGCACCTCTTGCCTGCGGCGTATCAAGGAAGTTTGTGCCCTGCACCTACAAGGATTACTCAACAAATGCCCAGAAATACGCTGAGTGTGTCCATACAGGTATCAAGTACTTCAATCTAGACACTTTCGTGGGCCTGACCGACCTATGTGTGGACGCAGCCGACTTCGGTGCAGATGTCAGGTACCCGGAAGAGGACACCCCGGCTGCAAAGGGACACCTTGAGGACTATGAAAAACTGGAGGTCCCCGACCTTAAGGAGGGCACCCGTGCCTATAACCTGGTCATGGGCAACAAGCTTGCAACCGAAAAAGCCCACAGCCTGAATGCCACGATGACCGCTCTTATCGAAGGCCCGATGGTCGCCCTTACCCAGATCATGGGTGCATCCCGCGTCCTTGCCGATATCAAGACAAATCCGGATGTCGTGAAAAAGGGGCTTGAAAAGACTACCGAATATGTGGAGAACATCATGAAAATGATGTTTGAGGAAGCCCAGCCGGACAACCTCTGTATGGTCACCCTCTGGACAAACAACTTCATCCTGAGTGCAGATGAATACCTGATGACCGAAGGTGCGGTCATGCAGAACAGGATCGCGCCTCTCTACAAGAAGTACAACAAGCCTGTCGTGATCCACAACTGTTCCGATGCCCCGCACTGGGACCTCATCCACAAGTGGGACACCAAAGCTTACAGCTACACCTACTACCCGCACGAAGCTGACAAAGGCTCTAGGGACTACAGGTACCTCATCACCAACCACGGCAAGGAAACAATGTTCATGGGACAGACGAGCCCCATCATGTTCCTGGACAACTCGCCCGAAGGCATCAAGAACATCCAGGAAAACACCATGCAGCTCATGGAAGGCGTCCTGAATACTCTGAAGGACAATGGAATGCAGTCCAAGTACGTGATCTCCACGGGCTGTGAAGTCCCGCCTGGCGCTCCATGCGATTCCGTTACCGCGGAAACATACCTGGTTGCCGAGAAAGGGCCGGAACTCCAGAAGAGAATCATCAGGCAGTGTGCCTGATTTAGCATGAAAATGGTTGAGACTATGTTTCTCAAATAGTCTCATCTTCCTTTTTTCCATAAAATGCAATTATTCCATTAATGATTATTATGCACTCATCAACTGAAAAAAATCTTAGTCTCAACAGTCTTCCACTTTTTTATTTATCCCTTTGATTCTTTGGAAAAACTCTTGACGGCTGAACTATCTAATTCAATTCAAGTTTTGCAATGAATTCAGAATATATCATATTTTTAAGGCATAATATTCCATCATCATCTCTGATGAACCGTTATAACCCATAAATTCGTCCACTTAAGCGAATATAAGCTAAAATCCATAAGTTAGTCTGCTTGAGCGAGCGAAGCGAGTGAAACGGACAGCGGGCTGTTGCGATTACATCGCAACTCCCAGAAAATCTCCGATTTCCTGCGATCCCGAATCGCAATTCGGGAGACGCAACATATTTAAACTCATGGTCAGAAGTAATCACGTAACAAAAAAACATAGACTGAGAGGAGAATAAGGAGATAAGGCTTGAAACGGGATCCCATTGTGGAACAAGAACTTTTGCGCTCAATCCCGGTATATTTTGTTTCTTTTTTGGCCATTGGAACACTACTGGATTATGCAGGATACCTCCAAATCGCCGGCTTTGCAATTTTCGTCCTGGCCTTTATTGTGACAGTAACACACTTTAAGCTCATGGTCCGGTACAGGAAAAAGGAACATTTGACAAACCCTTCAATCAGTTCAATAATAGGCCACATGCTTAAGCGACAGAAACCTGAAGGAAGAAATACAGGCTACAAGGAATTGACCCCGAACTTCCGTCCCGTCCTGACAATACTTGTCATCGCATACCTTGTGTATCGTTATGCAATCTGAACCGTTATGAGGTTTGAACCCGGAGATATTTTTGAGAATTGTAGAAAGAAGACTCCACGCATAGCAGGAGCTAAAATCGAAAAACTACATAAAAGACGCGAGAAATAAGATAAATAAAGAAAAAATAGCACCTTGAAAATCGGAGGATAAAGATGATAATGGATTTTAAAGGCAAAAGCCCGAAAATCTCGGAAATGGCTTTTGTTGCGGATTCTGCCGACATAATAGGAGATGTTGAGGTAGGGGATTTTTCAAGCGTATGGTTTAATGCCGTGCTTCGGGGAGATCAGAACAAAATAAAGATCGGAAACAGGACAAGTATCCAGGACGGCGTGGTGATTCATGCAGACCCCGAAAATGGGGTTCAGGTTGGAGATAATGTGTCAATCGGGCACGGGGCCGTGCTTCACGGATGCAAAATAGAAGATAATGTGCTTATCGGCATGAACTCAACTGTGCTCAACGGAGCTGTGATTGGGAAAAATTCCATTGTGGGGGCAAATGCGCTTGTGCCTCAGGGAAAGAAGTTCCCGGCTAACAGCCTTATCATCGGAGTTCCGGGGACGGTAAAAAGGGAGACAAACGAGGCAGAGGTTGAGGCAATAAAAGAAAATGCAGATGAATACGTTGAGATAGCCGGAGAGTATAGAGAAGAGATGAAGAGATATGCTTTCACAAAATCAAGTTCAATGACCTGAACAGGCAGGCAATCAAACGGTAGAATACAGTCATAGACGGTAGAATATTAACTGATTATGCTCGCCGGGTGTGGGGATGTGTTAGTTTAAAAACGCGGGGAGATTTATAAAAAATAGTTTAAAGATAAGCACAATATTTTTACAGAAGTTTTTGAAACTATCTTCTTGCTTACTTTCATCTTTTTTACCTTTGAAAGTGCTTATGAAAAGTTCAGATTATAAAAATGATATCTGAAGAATGAACTATCTGATTTTCTCTATTTTGAGTATCCCTTATTTTCTACTTATTTTACTGGAAAGAAAAATGATGGCCGAGGAGGGGACATACTAACATATATAAAAAATGCAAACAAGTACACATTATAATTAAAGATTTATATAAAGTCGATTTTGCAATAGGCTCTATCAATTTGAGAGCTTTTAAATCGCTTTAATTCAGCACTAAAGAGGGATTAATACTGTCAAAGAACTGTGATCGTGCAATAAACAAAGTCAATCGGTATTTTGCCCTTCAGTTAGGCCTAATGATACTGGTCTTTCTGGCCTCATCGGGCTGCCTGGAAGTTTCAGAGCCTGATAAGGGTACAATAGAAGTCCAGATCCTGGCCGTCAACGATCTCCACGGTCAGCTTGAGCCACCCACGAGCAAGATTATTACAGGATATAATGAGACAGGGGCTCCCATAAGTGTCGATACAGGGGGTATGGAGTACCTGGCAACCCACATAAAGGATCTCAGTTCTAAGAACCCCAATACATTTGTGGTTTCAGCTGGAGATTCTACAGGTGCTAGCCCGCTTGCATCAGCCCTATTCCACGACGAGCCAACAATAAAGGCCCTCAACATGATGGGATTCGATTTTTCGGCCGTGGGCAACAATGACCTGGATGAAGGGCCAGATGAGCTCATGCGCATTCAAAACGGCGGCTGCCACCCGAAGGATGGACGCTCTGGTAACTCATCCTTTGAAGGGGCAGAGTTCCAGTTCCTGGCCGCTAACATAGTCAACGAGAGCACTAACGCTACAATATTCCCGGCATACAATGTTACCTGCATCCAGGGAGTACCCATCGGGTTTATTGGAATAGCCTTGAAAGATACACCGTCCATAGTGGTACCTTCTGGAGTGGAGGGGCTCAAGTTCCTGGATGAAGCTGAGACCATTAACAGGTATGTCGGAAAGCTGAAAAGTATGGGTGTAAAAACCATAGTGGTAATCATCCATGATGGAGGCTTCCAGCAGGGACTATATAACGAGAGTGTGAATATGACTGGTCCCATCGTAGATGTTGTTAAAGCCACTGACAATGAAGTAGATGTATTCATCACCGGCCACACTCACAAAGCCTACAATGCAGTTATTGACGGCCGCATAGTGACAGAAGCTGGCTCAACAGGCAGTGTGCTCACAGATATTGATCTTGTAATAAGCAATGAGACTTATGATGTGGTCAAAGGCAGTTCAAGAAACATCATAGTATCCAGAGATGTTCCAAAAGATTCCGGAGTAACCGAGATAGTCAAGGAATGCAAATCACTGGCTGCACCCCTTGAAAACAGGGTGATCGGAAACATTACTGGCAATATTACAACATCAGATAGTGATTCAGGTGAATCAGCTCTTGGCGATGTCATAGCCGATGCTCAGCTCTATGCCACCTCTAACCCAAACTATGGCGGCGCTGTGATAGCTTTTATGAACCCGGGTGGTATTCGTGCTAATCTGACATATGATCAGGTAAGCGGAGGTGAACTTCCCGGTGAGGTTACCTATGGTGAAGCCTTCAGCGTCCAGCCCTTTGGAAACAGCCTGGTCACAATGACCTTGAACGGAGCTCAGATCGACGCTTTGCTGGAGCAGCAGTTCGACAACCCTTCTCCTAAAAGAAATCGTATACTGAAAGTCTCAAAAGGTTTTAGCTATGCCTGGAATGAAAGTGCCCCCACAGGTGAAAAGGTAGAGATCTCAAGTATAAAGATCAACGGCACTTCTATCGATCCGAACAGCTATTATCGCGTAACAGTGAATGGTTACCTGGCCGACGGAGGAGATCATTTCTCTGTCCTGAAGGCAGGAGTCGATAGGACGGGAGGATCCATAGATACAGATGCTCTCATAAATTATCTAAGGACTTTCTCTCCGGTAGCTCCCGGACCCGATAATCGCATCGCTTTGGTGAAATAAGAGTATCGTGAGAATCTATCGTAAGAATCTATCGCGAGTATATATCCTTCCGGCAGGTGATACTGCCGAAATATTTTTTTAGCAGGCAACTTTCTTCCCGCCCTGAAAAAACGGGCTAATATTACTGAAAAATAACAAATGAAATAATTCTGTTTCAATTTAAAGCTGAGACTGCCTATAATCAACTGTACAAACAGCTTGAATTTTAAGCTTTGATAGTGAAAGTAAAAGAAAAAACAGAAAAAGCTGAAAAATAGTATAAGAAATAGTATAATATCCTATGAGTAAAGAGAAAAAGCCTGGTGCGAGGGATGGGATTCGAACCCACGAACTCCTACAAGACTAGGCCCTCAACCTAGCGCCTTTGACCTGGCTGGGCAACCCTCGCATTTTGATGTAGCAAATGAATAGGCTTAAAGAATTTTTGGCTTCAAGAACTTTATTATAATTTTTTTATGTAAAAACGTATTGAATTTAAAGTTAATAATATTAAGAAATTTGGTGCGAGGGATGGGATTCGAACCCACGAACTCCTACAAGACTAGGCCCTCAACCTAGCGCCTTTGACCTGGCTGGGCAACCCTCGCATCTTGTTTCCTGTTAAATTCCGGCGCGCTTTACGCCTTGCACTTCCTCACAATATCATGGATAATATATAAACGTTTCGAGCCGTGAGGGGCACTGGCAATAATTTTTGAAAGATCCCGCAGTAAACGGAATAATTCCTGAAGTATCCGGGCGCAGGAAATCCCCTGTAAGGAGGGTTTTCAGGCCAGAATACGGTCGGAAAAATGGTGCTTGAACCCAGGCTAAACCGGGATTCAGAGCTGGTCCAGAATTGTCATCAGGCCTTCGGCTTTGCCTTTAACCACATGTGCGGCGTTAAGGACAAGGTCTTTAGCTGTATATGAACCATCGGACTCCATGGTGAAAACAAAAGCGCTCTCATCATAGTTCACCTTTATCGCATTGATGTCACAGACCTTCTCACAGAGCCTGCAGAGGGAACACCTTATGACGTCATCCTCGGCAATCTTTGCTCCGGCCTCTTCAACCCTGATAATGCCCTTGGGACATTCTGCTGCACAGTGCCCGCAGGCATCGCAGTTTTCAATGGTTATAACAGGCACGTTTTTGTAGCCGCATGCAACGCCTGCCTGCCATCTAACGCTGTCTCTACCGTAGCCCATATGGGCAATGGCCTCGAGTACAAGCTTCTGTCCCTTTTTCAGCTCAACAATCGGTACATTCGGATCTGCTGGCTGGATCTTGGGATCAGCGGAGATAAGGTCCCGCGAATGAACGATACCAGGGCCTTCTGCACTGAGGGTCAGGGAGACCTCGCAGGCAGGGCAACCTTCTCCTTCGCAGACGTCGCACTCAGCCTGAGGCCTGTACGTCTCTATATCCGTTACAAGCGGTATTAAGGAGAGACGGAGAGCCAGCTGTTCATCATAGAGTACGGAGGTGTTGTCGTAAAGGTTTACATACTCGATTGCAAGAGTGGGTACATCAGCGACCATGGCACGCCGGATGCCGTTAGCAAACGCCGTGCTTACCCTGGACAGCACAAACTTTGCAGATCTGTCCGATAACTCCAGAATGTCTACTTCCATCGTCATATACCTTAATTCCCCTTAATTTTGAATACCTTAAAAAAAGAGAATTTTGAAGAATTCTCTGAATAATTCTCTTTATACACGCCTTCCGCCTTTCGGACGGGTGCCGTCGTGCGGGACAGGAGTAACATCTTCAATCCTGCCAATGCGGATTCCTGCTCTTGCAAAAGCCCTGATTGCAGCCTGTGCACCGGGTCCGGGGCTTCTCTGCTTGTTTCCTCCGGGAGCTCTTACCTGGATGTGGATGCCGTGGATGCCCTTGTCCCTGAGTTGGTCAGCAAGCTGGCCAGCCATCTGCATGGCAGTATAAGGAGAGCTTTCGTCCCTTGCAGCCTTTACGACCATACCACCAGAGGACTTTGCAATAGTTTCAGCTCCGGTGATGTCAGTTATCGTAATGATCGTGTTGTTAAATGAGGATTTGATGTGGGCCACAGCCCATTTCATGTCTGCCATGTTTATCTCCTCCCTCCTCTCTTCTTCTTTCCACCTGGACCGCCTCTCCTTTCGGCAGGTCTTTCTCTTGCCTGCTTTGCCTCAGCGGCAGCCTTAAGGGTTGTTGCGCTGTCTGCAAGGTAGGATGCTACCTGGACAGGTCTTTCAGGGTGGGCTTCACTCATGAGAGGGGAGTTTCCATAGTACCCGATATGCATCTCGTCCTCCTTTGAGACCAGCATTCCCGGAATTGTAGCTTTTCTTCCGTTAATTGCAATGTGGCCGTGAGTGATGAACTGGCGTGCCTGAACAACTGTCCTGGCAAGCCCGAGGCGGAGAACCTGGGTCTGGAGCCTTCTTTCAAGAATGTTTTCAGTCTTTAAAGAAAGAATATCGTCAATGTTAGCGTCCGATTTGATAATACCGTAACGAATGAGCTTGGCAAGAATTTCTTCGGACTGAGTCTTCAGGTGACCTTCAAGTCCGCCTTCCTGACCGCCAGCGACGTTTGCAAGCAGGTTTCGGGCTTCGGATCTGTACATCCTGAGCATACTAGCTGCTTTCCAGACTTCTTTCTTGTTTCTGAGGCCGTATGCCTTCACAAGCTGGACTTCAGCAGCCATCCTGGCTTCCTGCCATGGGTGCCTGGGAGTCTCGTAACTTTTACTTTTTTTACCTGGATATGCCATTTCAAATCACCTTAACGAAAAATTACTTCTTCCTGCTCACACCGACAGTTGATCCGCGGCGGCCTGTGGATTTTGTCCTCTGTCCTCTGACCTTAAGGCCTCTCTCGTGCCTGAGACCTCTGTAGGCACGGACCTTCTTCAGGTTGTTAATGTCTTCCCTGAAAGTCAGTACGATATCTGTTCCGAGCAGGTGCTTGTTTTCTCCGGTGGCCAGGTCATTCTGCCTGTTAAGCATCCAGGTAGGGACGAGATCCTCAAAACTTCCGATTGCAGTGTCGAGTTTGGCTACGTCTTCATCCGGAAGATATCCAAGTATAGCAGCAGGGTTTACCCCAGCGCCCTTTGCAATGAGTATTGCAGTACGCCTCCCGATTCCGGGAAGACCTGTAAGAGCATACTGTACGGGCTTTGCGCCCTTCAGGTCGGTATTCATAATCCGAACAAGATGCCTTAGTTCTTCGTTATTTTTTGCTTCAACCATATACTTCCTCCATTGGAGTGCATACAGCATCCTGTAGCCCCTGATCGAATACCCTTAAAGAATACACGAAAAACTCAGGAGCAGCTCTCTAAAGGAGCTTCTTTACAGCATATACTGATGAGTTCTTTTACATGCAACTGCCAGTATATAAGGATATCTGCGCCCGCCCCCCACTGAAAGTGAATTTTCGGAAGAACTGAAAGATGATAATGGGAAATTTACTGAATAAAGAAAAGACGTGGAAGAAAAATATAGAAAAACAACATCACAGAATAGTACAGAAATGTGCAGAAATCGTGTTTAATAGAAAAAGTACAGAAATTGGATAGAAAAAGCATAGGAATAGTAGAGTAGAACAAGAAAGTCGAAGTAGTACAAGAAATCTTTAAAGAAATACTGAAAAATTTGTAAAGACATCAGAATGAGAAAAATCTGACGCCGAGGGGGAGATTCGAACTCCCGAGGGGCTAAGCCCCACAAGCTTTCCAGGCTTGCGCCCTACCACTAGACTACCTCGGCACAGAGCTTATGACACGACTTATACCATAACGGAATAGTGGTATATAAATCTTATTCTAGGAATGTATACGGAAAAAAGAATTTAAAAGGTTAGAGCTGAACAGGCTCCTCTTTTTTAGCCCAGCCTTTTGGATAAGTTCCTGCGTTCATAAGTATGCGGATAGGAGAAGCTGCAATACCGGCAGAAGCTTTGAGGATCTCTTCAGTGTTCATTTCAGCCTTTGCAAGAGCCACAAATTCCCCTTTTAAGGTAAAGAGCCCTGCAAGTTCCCCTTTAGTCAGATTGGAGTCCAGACTTGTGATGCCAGGGACTGCCAGGGAAGCGCCTGAACAAACCGCATCCACTGCACTGTCCCGCAGGATAATTTTGGGAAGGTGGGATACGGCAGATTCCATTGGTCGGATAACCCTTCTCAGTTCGGACTCATCTCCCTCTTCCTTCCATAACACATAAGCGTCTTTCAGTTCATGGAGAGTGACAATGGTTTTTTCCGTAAACGGCCCTGCTTTAGTCCTGCGGAGTCCCTGCATATGCCCTCTGCAGCCCAGAGCAAGCCCGATGTCATGGCAGAGTTTCCTAATATAAGTCCCTGCCTCACACCCAACGCGGAGGAGTACGGACGTGCCCTCAATTTCAAGCACTTCCAGGTAATAGATTGTCCTTACCCTTGTGACACGTTTAACAGCTGATTTTATAGGAGGCATCTGGTAAATAGGGCCTGTAAATTCCTCGCAGACCTGGCGAACCAGCTTTGGAGGCATAGCCCTGTGAAGTTTCAGATGGCAGATATACTCTTTTCCTGAGAGACGCAGGGCAGGTACGGCTTTTGTAGCTTTGCCCAGCAAGGTAGGCAAAAGCCCTGTAACCTTCGGATCAAGAGAACCTGCATGCCCTGCCGTATTCACACCTAGTATGGCTTTTACCCAGGCCGCAACTTCGTGGCTTGTAGGTCCACTGGGCTTGTCAATATTCACCACTCCTTTTTCGATATATTCAAGGATAGGGCGCTTTTCCGGATAACAGCCATAGGATGGATTTGTCCAGGCGCCGGACTTTCGGACAAGGGTTCTTTCAACTTCTGCGGGCAGTTTGCCGGCGGATGACATGGTTTTTCAAAACTCCTGGGTTGTGGTTATGGATTCAAATAGGTAATGTGTAAAGATATGAAATACTCTTTAAATCTGAGATACTCTTTAAATCTGAGTTATTCAAGTAAATCTAAAACACCTGTAGTAAATATGAGGTGTCAAGAAAGTACAGGTAATTTTCAGTAAAGAATTTACAGCAAAGATAGTTATGCCCTATGGAGACAATCAATGTAAGGCAGCCTTCATAACGGGCGCAGAGAGTTAACAGGCATATATATAGGTAAGATATCCAGCAGCAACATCAGGCATCAGCAGCAACATCAGGCATCAGCAGCAACATAAATGTCCCGTATAGATATGGTATCCATAATATCAGGGTTCGGCAGATAAAACCCTACGCTTGATATAAAAACTCTACCTCGGTAAATCGGAGGGCTGGTGAAAAATCACTCAGGCCCGACAAGAGAGTCAATAGCGACCCTGAGGATATCAAGAGTCTGGTACTGGTTCCATTTTTCAGAATCGATAACAATGTCGTAGATTGATAGATCTGCAATATCAATGCCGTAATAGTTCTTATAACGAAGGGCTTCGGATTTTTCCCTTTCAACCGTTTTTCCCAGTTCTTCATCAAAGGAGATTGATTTCTCACGCCTCTGGATACGCTTAACCCTTGTCAGTAGTGGGGCTTTTATCCAGATTTTAAGCACATTGGGTACCCCTTCAGCCATATGGCCTGCAAGCCGGCTTTCAAGAATGATGTTGTCCTGGGTATGGATAATGGATTTCTGGTTTTTATCGATATCAAGATCAATGGAGGGATCTTTTTCAGCCATGGCTCCGAACTCAGACAGGCTCATTCCTCTCCCCCTTGCCATCTTCCTGAAGATTTCACCAGAGGAAATCAGCTCAAGCTCATAGTATTCAGACAGGAGCCTGGAGAGGGTTGTTGTCCCGCTCCCGGGAAGCCCACTCACTGTGATCTGCATCAGATCCCACCGATATTCAGCGCCTTCCGGATAAGCTGGCTGACCCCGAGAGAGGAGATAAAGTACCAGTAGATCCAGTGCTGGAAAGGACCAAAAGCCTTTGAAGTAAGCAGTTGTTCACCCCAGAAGGGAAAGACCATGGTGGCAGCTCCGTGCCCGCTAATGTAATAATAAGCCCACATGAAGAGAGGCAGGGAGATAATACTGATATAAGCCATGGGCTTGAACTGCTGCTTTGACATCTTCATCTGATCTTCCATCATATCCTTGCGCTGGTCTTCAAGTTTTTTCAGCATATAGGTATTCTGGGAAAGCTGTGCCTCCCGAAACTCTTTCTGAAAAACCTTCATGCGCTCCTGAGTGTTCCTCATGAGTTCCCAGTCGATGGTGTACTTCTGGATAAGGGATGCGTAGATGGCAGTGATAGCAGCCATAATTAAAAGAACCAGGTGGAAGTTCTCCTGTCCGACCAGCATAAGCACAGGGTCCATTAAAAACCCTACTGCTTCTCCTACAGCCTGCCTGAAGTCCTGTCCAAGAATCATTATCCCGAACATAAGGGAAAAACCGAAAGCCAGCAGGAACCGGTCTATTTGCTTTTTTAATACCTCTGAAACCAAGTTGTCCTCACCATTAAGGTTCAATAAATATAATTCAGATTCATTCAAGCTGAAGAATCTTATTAGATAAAGCTCGACAAAATAAAGTCCTGACAAAGAATTGAGTCTTAATAAGCTTGAAGTGTTAGTAAGCTTGAAGAGTTAGTAGATTAGTCAAAGTAAATCAGCTCAGATTGCAAGAGCTGGTTTAAGACGTTTACATAGGTTTTCTGGTTAATAAGTTTCGATGTATATATAAGTTATACTATTCTAACTATTCGGATAGACTCAGGCTGCATTTGTGCCTCGACAAGTGCCGGCAGATAGAATATGGAACAGAAAAAACAGGAAAAAACATTACAATCAGAAGAAGCCAGGATCGCATCAGCAGTAAAATGTCGGATATAATCGATTACAACTATTCTGAATCATTTAATCCTTGAGGATTGACGCGACACTAGTGCATTGGTTCCAAATTCGGGAACTAAATCTTTAAATTTAAATTAAGGACGAATTAGTGTACATTCAATTCACTCCTTAGCAAAGGTGCACATCGTGCCCCTGTGAAGAAAGCCGCATCCCCGGTTCATGAATGCGCATTTCTGCGCCCCCTTTGACCCAGGGATATACAGCATCTTATACGAAGGCTATTTTCATTGCATCACCTTACCAGTCTGTATCAACTTCCAGGAGCATTACGCTTACAAAGATTGCAGAAAAAATCAGCTGGATCCCAACTGCTGCAAGCACCATTGAAATAACTGCGGATTCTATTTCTTCAAGAGAGCCATATCCTGAACTGATCCATGTGTAGGTGACTTTTAGCCCAAGAACGAGACCTGAACCCAGGATAAGTGAGCCTCCAAGCAGTTCTTTTTCAAGGGAATGGTAGCTCAGCAACTTCTTACCTTTTCTGTCATCCCTGTACATGCCGTGGATCAGGCCATAGGTTTTCATATACCCTCCAGTGGCAAGGATTTGCCCTCCAATGATTAAGAGCACGCTGCCCAAAATAAAGGAGTGCAGCCGGTTATATGCAGCATTTCCCGTGAGAAGAAGGGAGGTTGTTATGAGAAAACCCAGTATAAACACAAAAGCCCCGGGCAGATAGAGGAAAGGGGCTGGCCGGTATAACATCATGAAACGGACATGCCTCCAGCCGTCCTGGAAAGAGCGCAGTTTGGAGGGGGCTTTGCGTGAGTAATAGGTTATGGGAACTTCTTTGATCCTCAGTCCGCTTTTTGCGGCTTCAATGATCATCTCGGACGCAAGTTCCATGCCATGAGTTTTAAGGTCCATTTTTTCAAGGGCTTCTTTAGTAAAAGCCCTCATCCCGCAGTGTGCATCCGAAATTTTTGTTTTGAACAGAAAATTGAGCATGCCGGTCAGGATAGGGTTGCCAATATACTGATGCAGCCAGGGCATAGCTCCTTGTTTGATTTCACCCTTAAGCCGGGAACCCATTATGAAATCTGCGTCTCCTGCCAGAAGGGGGTCCAGAAATTTATCCAGCTCAAGGAGGTCATATGTGTTGTCTGCATCGGCAATGGCAATATAATCACCCTTCGCTTCAGCCAGCCCTTTGAGGTAAGCATTCCCGTACCCTTTTATCGGGCCTATGACCTTTGCACCCATGGATGCTGCAATCTCAGCGGTTTTATCCGAAGAATTGTCAGCAACGATTATTTCTCCCTCTATACCATATTTTTTGAATATAGACTGAGCTTTCTGTATGCAAATACGGATAGTTTCTTCCTCATTCATGGAAGGCATTACGATAGAAAGAGAGGGCATGCCCAGCTAATACACCATATCTCCTAATAACTATTTTGATACTTCACAGTTATCAAGAAGAGATTATCAACACATATTTCCTGTAGTGTCGTTTGAACAGGGGGATCGGAGGAGCTGGAACATAAAGCAAAGAAAAGGACCCGGACTTCTATTAACAAGCTATAGCTTCTGTTAACAAGCTATATAATCTATCAGAAAACTCTTTTTAAGTGGGGAGTTTGGAGTTTTCCAGAACTTACGGATCATATCAGCACATTTTGGAATACAAAAACGCTTGATATCTGGAATTCAAACAGTCTGGTGATATCTTTAATTGGTTTTGACAGAGGGATCGAATGGTTAAGGTAAATATAATATTTTACAGTATGTACGGGCACGTCTACAGGATGGCAGAAACTGTTGCTGCTGGAGCAAGGGAGGTTGAAGGGGCTGAGGTAGGGATTTACCAGGTGCCTGAAACCCTTCCGGATAAAGTCCTGGAAAAGATGGGGGCAATAGAAACGAAAAAGCTTTTTGCCAATATCCCCGTCCTGAACCGGGAAATGCATGAAGATGTACTGGCTGGAGCCGATGCATTGATATTCGGAACTCCTACGCGCTACGGAAATATGGCAGCTCAGATGCGTGCAGTCCTTGACGGTGTTGGAGGGCTGTGGAGCCGGGATGCTTTTGTGGGAAAGGTAGGAAGTGTTTTTACTTCCAGCGGAACGCAGCATGGGGGGCAGGAATCCACAATCCTCACATTTCATGTTACCTTGCTTCACCTTGGAATGATAATTGTAGGGCTTCCATATGCTGAAAAAAGGCAGACACGAATGGATGAAATTACAGGTGGCAGCCCATATGGAGCTTCAACAATTGCCGGACATGGCGGAAGCCGCCAGCCTTCAGAAAATGAACTTGCAATGGCCCGTTACCAGGGCAGACATGTAACTCAGATCGCAAGAAAAGTCGCTGGAAAATAAAAGATTTTAAAAATAAATAAGGACGGAAAAACGTTCCCTTCTTGCGGGTGTTTTCCCTTTCAGCTTCTTTGCTTCTTTTGTCTTAAATAAGAATGCTTAGCTAAAGCCTGGGAAGGCTTTGCCCCGGCGTTCAAACTTATCCTGAGCTGTTGTCAGGCACGCCAGAGTACAGTATATTGCCTTTTCCTCGGCACTCTTGAGGACAAAGAATTCTTTCCCACAAACGGGACATATTTTTTTTACGTAAACCATAGTAGACACGCACATTTTTGTATGTGGATACTTTCTTTAAAGACTTCGTTTTTATAAGCCATACTATCAAGAACACAACTAAATATAAACTTTCGTATGAATTTTATATATATCTTTAACAAGATATTAAATTCATCTCAACGGGCTGATAACGCTATATCGATAAAAATCGTGTGCAGCAAATGCATGTAATTTCTATCTTCATAGTATGTATCTAAACTATTTTACACTGTCGCTCCTGAGGATGATAGATTTTAAGGCTAAAGTTGTTATTTTCACAGATTTTTCCTTCCCCTTAAATATTTCAGCGATATATTCAATTCTTATAAGGACTTAAGTTCAATAATAGATTCGATTTCTCTGGTCATCTGAGGCACATCCTGCACTTTTCGAATTTAAACCCAGAGCATGCTCAGCACACCAGCAGAATTTAAAAAAATGGTTCAACCGGTTTGCTTTGATTTTTCATTTTTGCTTTGATTTCCCATGATAGAACCTGATCTAAGAAGAGTACAGAATAGAATGCGAAATAGCAGAATATCGAGTCGGAGGTGTCCTAAATTAGGCCGCTGATTTTCGGAAATGGAAAAATCCTGATTTGTGAAGATGAGAAAGGGACTATAAGGGATGTCTATTTCCCATATGTAGGGCTTGAGAATCACGGGAACTCTATAAGGGTCGGTGTATGCGACCTCGACTCCCTTTACTGTAGCTGGCTTGAAAACTGGAAGATCCGGCAGCGGTACAAATCAGATTTCAAAGAAAATTTCTGTAGCAGGGTTTTTGATCTCTCAGGAACGCGGGAGGAGCCCGGGGCAGAAAAAGAAGAGGCGGCTAATGAAAATACGCCTGAAATCTGCAGAGAAGTTGTTTCAAATATAGGGGAAACAGTATTCGAAAACCCTGAGCTCGGGCTCCAGGTTACGGTCTGGGAGGCTGTCCATCCGTCTGTGAACATTTTTTACAGGACCTATGAAATCAAAAATATCTCGAATTCTCCCAAGCACCTGCGTCTTTTTTCCAACCAGAACTACCGGATCCTTGAAAACAAGATCGGAGAAACCGCTGTAATTGATAAACAGACCCTTATCCATTACAAGCGCGATCGTTATTTCCTGCATGCGAGTGACCCTCCCTTTGACCAGCATGCTGTAGGGACTGCGGAGTGGAAAGGGCTTGAAGGCACCTGGAAAGACATGGAAGATGATGCAAGTCTCGGTGGAAACCCCGTAGCCCACGGCTCGGTAGATTCAACTCTTGGCTGGACCTTGCCTGAACTGAAAGCCGGAGAATCAACAAGGGTTCATTTCTGGGTCGTTTTTGGAAAAAAGTACTGCAATGTGCTCAAGATTCATAAAAGAGTAAAGGCAGCAGGAAGAAGCGCTCTTTTCCACCACAGCTTCAATTTCTGGAACTCTTTTGTCGAGAGGGCTTCCGTCCTCCCGGAGTTTGCCTGGATGCCGCAGCTTCCGGAAAGAGTCTCACAGTGCTTTTACCGCAGCCTCCTTGCAGTTGTTGCCCACATGGATATTACAGGTTCGGTGATAGCTTCCTGCGACTCGGATATCAAGCAGTTTGGGGCAGACCTCTACTCCTACTGCTGGCCCAGAGACGCAGCCTGGGTCTGCCTTGCGCTCGACAGAGCGAGGTACCATCACCTGAGTACGGAGATATTTGAGTTTTTCTCCAGGACAATCACACATAGAGGAAACTTCCTTCACAAGTATACCCCCGCAGGAGATTTCGGGAGCACCTGGCATCCCGTGCCCATGGTCCAGATTGATGAAACCGGGCTTCCCCTCTATGCCCTCTACAACAACTGGGAGCTTGCAAGGAGTGTCTGGACTACAGGCAGGTATTACAGAGGGCTTGTCCTTCCCGCAGCCAATTACCTTACAAAAGCCCTGGACAGGGAAACCGGGCTTCCCATTTCGAGCTTTGACCTCTGGGAAGAGCGAAAAGGCGTGCATACTTACAGCGCATGCACCGTCTATGCCGGCCTCTACGGGGCATGTGAACTCTCCCGTTCCCTTGGAGATTATGACAATGCAGAAGTCTGGGGGGAAGCAGCAAACCGCATTAAACAGGCAATCCTCGAGAGGCTTTATGATGATAAACTCAAGCGTTTCCGGCGTTCCCTCGATGACCCTACTCTTGATTCCTCGGTGTTTGCGGTCTGGTATTTCGGGCTCCTCCCGCCAGATGACCCGAAGGTTGTCCGGACAATGGAAGCCATCGAACGTGAACTTCTGCGCCCCTCAGGCGGAATCGCCCGATATCTCCATGACAGTTACTACGGCTACATGAACAGCTGGATAATCTGTACTCTCTGGCTGTCTCAGTGGCACTCCGCAACCGGAAACCTGGAACGAGCCCTTGAGCTTCTGGAGTGGTGTGCAGCTCATACCCACCCGACAGGCCTTATGTCAGAACAGGTGGACGATAAAGGCAGATCCATTTCAGTCCTGCCGCTTGCCTGGTCTCACTCAGCTTTTGTGCTTGCTGTGCTTGAATATCTTCAGGCTCTTGAGAAAAGAGAGGGCGGAACCTGCAGTTTCCCGGGAAAATAAAACTCAATTTCTTAAGTAAAACGGTTTCTGTAAAACGGTTGATAAAAAACGGTTTCTGTAAAACGGTTTCTGTAAAACGGTTGATAAAAAACGGTTTCTGTAAAACGGTTTCTGTAAAACGGTTGATAAAAAACGGTTTCTGTAAAACGGTTGATAAAAAACCGTTTCTGTAAAACGGTTGATAAAAAACCGTTTCTGTAAAACGGTTGATAAAAAACCGTTTCTGTTAAAACCGTTTCTGTTAAAACCGTTTCTCATAGTACAGGTATCCTTCTTCCTCTTTTACGAAAGTAAAACCGTGCTTGAGATACATGCCTATCGCTTTTTTAAGGGTTGAATCGGTTTTAAGCACGGCACCCGAACAGTTTTTCTCGGCAAAATCCATAGCAGCCAGAAAAAGTTTTTCTCCATTACCTTTTCCCCTGAAGCCCCTTTTAAGGTAGATGCGCCTGATTTCGCAGAGGTTCCCATCAAGTTTACGGACCCCTGCAGTACCCACTACTCGGTCGTCGGCCATACCTACAAAAAAGGTGCCTCCTTTTGCGAAATAATAACCTTTGATGTCTTTCAGGTCCGAATCTTTAAGCCTGTCGTACTCAAAGCCGTGTTCAAGCAGGACTTCCAGGACGACGTCGCGAACTTCTTCCTTTCTGGATTCATCGTACCTCTGGACGATCATGTTTTTTCTCCTTTATTTTAAATGGGCAGTTTCCTGTATTTATCTGCCCCTCCTTACCTGCTCCTTCTTACCTGCCTCTTCTTACCTGCCTCTTCTTACCTGTTCCTTTTTACCTGCTCCTCCAGGATTTCAGGTTTTTTCCAATTTCAGGCTTTTTCGAGATACTCCTGAGGGCCATTATATTTTTGAAGGTCAATATATTTTTCCGGATGCTTCAGGAAATCCAGGGAAATGGTGTAGAAAATTTCAGTACCTGTGAGCAGGATATCTTCATCAATATCGAACGTGCATGAATGGTTGATCTCCACGATCCCTTTTTCCTGGTTTCGGGTGCCGAGTGAAATAAAGATTCCTGGCACCTTTTGAAGATAGCTTGCAAAGTCTTCGGCAGCAAAGGTCTTTTCCAGTTCCGGATAGACTGTAAGCTCAGGGAAACTTTCCTGAAGTTTTAAGTTAACCGCACCTGTGAAATCAGGGTCATTTACCAGGACCGGATACCCATGCAGGATGTCAAGTGCGTAATCCGGAAGCCCTGTAAACTCCTCCCCGGGTTTTGCATATATTTCCTTAACCCTATCAAGGCACTCTCTTATTGTCATGTCGATAATTTCTGTAGTCTCGCTGTCAAATGTCCGATAGCTTCCCAGAATCTCTACACTGTCAGGAGTCCTGTTGAACTGGGCTCCACCCTGGATTCTTCCGACCCCCAGAACATATTTATCCGGTTCAAGCCGTTTTTCGAGGGCTGGATAGATGCTGCTTATGAAGTCCGTTGCCATCCTGACAGGGTCAATGCAGCTTGCAGGTTTTGAGATATGGCCCCCTTTCCCTTTAAGGGTGATTTCAAAACGGTTTGTGCTTGCCATAAAAGGCCCGGGGCGAAAACCCACGCTTCCGGATTCATGGTTGGTAAAGATGTGCATACCCATAACTGCATCCACGCCTTTTAGCCCTCCTTCGGCAATAACCCTCTCCGAGCCGCCTGGAGGGATCTCTTCTGCAGGCTGGAAGATCAGGCGGACTTCCCCTGGAAAGTCTCTGTTTTCTAAAAAGAGCCGTGCAGCCCCAAAAAGCATTGCCATGTGACCATCGTGTCCACAGGCATGCATTACTCCATCGTTTCCGGAAATATAATCCTCGTTTCTTTCTGTGAGTTCTTCCTGGACCTGCAGGCCGTCAGTATCCGTCCTCAGGGCAATGCAGGGGCCGGGCATTGTGCCCCGGATGCTTGCAAGCACGCCAGTATCCGCAATCTTCCTGGCTTCTATTCCCAGTTCTCCAAGAATTTTCAGGATTCTCTTCTGGGTTTCATGTTCTTTGAAACTGAGTTCGGGGTATCGGTGAAATTCTCGCCTTAGCCGGATAATCCAGGCTTCAAGCGCTTCTGCACTCGGATCATTTCTCAAAAATATTACCTCGGATTTTCTGCACATGCAGTTTATTCCGTTTATTTTTTCGATAATTTTCAGTTCCTTTATTTTTACTCCTTCAGTATATATTACTCCAGGTATATATTACTCCATTTTCTTACCCATTAATTAAGAATTTAAATACTGACAGTTAAATACATGAATGGTACAATACATTTTATCCTGCTGTTTATTTTAAAATAATGGCAGTTAAAGTGTTATTAATCTGTCATTTTTAAGGCCGCTATTAAGGTCATTATAAAGTCATTATTAAGTTATTATTAAGTTATTATAAAGTCATTATTAAGTCATTATAAAGTCATTATAAAGTCATTATAAAGTCATTATAAAGTCATTATAAAGTCATTATTAAGTCATTATTAAGTCATTCTTAACTGAAGGTCGATCGGCGGCAGTTAAGTTCAGTTAAATTCGAGTACTCTTCACAGGCTCCAGGGATGATATAAAATGCTTAAAACACGCCTCAGAGATTTTCTTCTTACAAACGATGACTGGCTTTTTGCGGTTTCTGACTATTTCCGTAACGATGGGATAAGATCTACACTCCGTTATGTTCCTGATGAAAACGGGGAGAGAGAATTAAACGGGAAACGGTACAAAAAATACGATTTTGGTCCGGCTTTCGAATTCATGACGCAAAACAGGCCTGAATGGGTGCAGGACGTGCACGTTGTCCCGGAGTCCGAGGTAAAGCAGGTGCTTCGTCCCTCTGACTGCATCCCGGAGCTTGTGAATTCTGACAGCCGTGTAAGGGCAATCGTAAAGGTGCTTGATATGGCAGGAATTCCCAGGACAAGTATGGGAGTTACGGGTTCAATGCTTGCAGGCCTGCAGAATGAGAGCTCGGATGTCGATTTTGTTGTCTACGGTCCTATGTGGTTCAGGGCAAGGGACGCCATAACTGCCGCAAAAAAGCAGGAGGGACCTATCGAAGAAATCGATGAAGACATGTGGCAGAGGATCTACAGGAAAAGAATCCCTGAGATTTCTTTTGACGAATTCATGTTACATGAGTCCAGAAAAGGCAACCGTGGCATGGTTGAGGGCACGTATTTCGACCTCCTTTTCGTGCGGGAATGGGATCAGATTAAAGAGCCTCTCCAGCGGGGAAAAGATACGGTCAAAATGAAAATCGAAGCCGAGGTCAAAAACGCTGACTTTGCCTTTGACAGCCCTTCTTACTACAAAGTAGAACACGACGAAATCGACCATGTGCTCTCCTATACCCACACCTATGCAGGCCAGGCTCTCCCAGGGGAGATCATAGAAGCCCGCGGCGTGGTTGAAGAATTCGGGGATATGAAGCGGCTTGTCGTTGGCACTTCAAGGGAGCCGAAAGGGGAATGGATAAGGTCCCTTACCTGGCTTGAGAAGTGCGGATATATTTGATATTAGTAGAATCTCCTCCCGGACTGGAAAATATTTCTCCTGACTCCGGGAGCAGCTTTTTAATTCGTCTATTATAGGATGCCTACGCCAGCTTGTCTGGCCATCCACTTTATTTGTTTGTTTGTTTGTTCGTTTGTTTGTTTGTTTGTTTGTTTGTTCGTTTGTTTTTGTTGGTTTCTTACTGCTTCGCTGGTCATTTCTATCTGTTAGTTTCTTACAGGTGCCCCTGGTCGTTTTACTTGCGGCTTTCTTTCTTTTTCTTCATGGCTGCGTATGATGCCAGAAGCCCGGCTGCCGTAAATGAAACTCCAGCTCCCGGAGTATCTTTATCTTCTTTTTCTTTATCCGAAGCCAGATTTTCTTCACTTTCTTCTTCGGATATTTCTCCTGTGCTCATGACATTACTTTCTTTATTTCTAATAGGGGTGATTTCAATCCGTTTTGTATTCTTTTCAGGGCTTGCAATCGCAAAAGGCGAAAATCCCGGGGTTTCTGCTGTAAAGTAGAAGAAATCTTCATCTTCTCCGGTCAGGGTTGTGGGCAGCGCGTTCCACGTATTTTCATTGTGCCGGTAAAGGGTCATTGTGTTTTCACTTATGTCATTTTCGGAAAGCCAGGTCCGTTTTACTCTGAAGCTTATCCGGGCATTTTCAAGGTTTTCAGAGCTTGAAAATCCGCTGTTTCCAACCCAGATATTCAGGTTCTTATAAACGGTTCCGGGGGCAGGCTCTTTCACTATTGCGGACGTGTTCTTTAGCATCTCCACAATTGTGGTTGTTTTGCCGAAGTTCTTTTTCGGGTCAAACTCCACAGCAACTATTTCGTTTGTCTCTCCTTTGAAGGTATAGCAGGCGTGGACTCCTTTGAAGACCTGCTCATTTGAAAGCTCCTTGAGCTCTATGTTTCTGCTTGATTCCGGAGAGCCTCCACCTCCGCCCCCGCCCCCTCCTCCACTGCTTCTTCCGCTTCCTCCGGAAGACGCGGTTTTCTCCATAACCCGGATGTAACCTTCTTTTGTCTCAGTATCATTTCCGTAGGTAGTGTTAGCTGCCCTGAGGATGACAGTATAGGTACCCGGGATTTCATAGGTCCATGCCGGATTTTTTTCTGAAGAGTCTATGCTTCCGTTTCCATCAAAGTCCCACTCCCAGGAATCCGGGTTGCCTGTACATAAATCCGTGAACTGGACTGTAAGAGGCGCTGTGCCGGAGAGAGGGCTTGCGGAAAATTTAGCTTCAGGAGGAGGGTATGTGACTATTATTTCCGAAGCTCCTGTAACAGGAACAGCGGAGATTGAATACGCAGAAACATTACCCGAAATTGTGACATTTCCAGGTTCCGCAGTTGAAGGCACTGTAACCCTGTACACAACAGTTTTTTCTCCGCCTGCCTGAAGGCTCTCTACCCAGATCCATTCCAGGGTAGACTCTTTGAAAGTGTCGGTATTCTGGAACGTAGCCCCGGCATTTTCAACTATGCTTATGGACAATCCCTCTGGAAGGTTTTCATCAAGGGTGGGAGCTTCAATATACTGGTCTGTCTGTATGTGCACGGTTACTGTGAAAGTTCCGCCTGCATAAACCGTTCCTGCAGAAATCTCCCTGCTAGCCTCGATTCCAGAAGCTGAAACTGGAAGTATGGTTACTGCAAAAAATAAGATAAGTATAAAACCGGAGATAAAATTTGAGATTTTGATCCGGTTTTTTACTTTAAGGGTCTCAATAGTTTTCATGAAAACAAGTCCTTTAGTTTTTTCGGGCTTAGTGGTCATCTGTCTTAAATTCTATACGCTGTACTGGTATATATTATTATAACTGTTCTCAGACTTATTTTTATTAAATCCGGAGGGATTATTTAATTTCCAGTGTTCTGAGGGACTTCTTGCACCTTATAGCTTCGAAAAGTTAGGGGTTTAGAGGGATGACTTCGAATGAATCCGTAGTCAAAGTCACATATATATAACACAGTTGCTTATTTTACTGTTATGAGAACAAGAAAAAGTTATCTATGGATTTTTCTGGCTTTTATCGGGGTTGTAGCCACAGCTGCAGCGCTTGGATACCCTGGAGCTGCTGAAGTCACGGTTCAGGTTGATGAGCATGAAATCGCTGCTAATGGTATTGAATCCTCTTCCAGTGCAATATCCAGTATCAAACCTTCAAATCCTCTGGAGTTGCTTACGGCAGGGGCTGCGGCGACAGATGCAGCTACCGAGGTTACGGTTTATAATGACAACCTTGCCCTTGTAAAAGAACGCAGGGAACTCGATTTAAAGATCGGGGTCAACAGGGTTGAGTATACGGATGTTGCAGCTCTCATTGACCCGACTTCTGTAATGTTTGAGGACACAAAGAACAAAAATACTGCTGTGCTTGAACAGAACTATGAGTACGATCTTGTGAGTAGTCAGAAGCTTCTGGGAAAATTCCTGGACAAGGAGATTACTGTAACCGAAAAAGAAGGAAATACATATACAGGAATTCTTCTCAGCTATGACGGCGGGATAGTGCTCAGGTTAAGTGATGGGAAGGTTGTAACTCTTTCCGAGGTATCAAGAGTGGAATTCCCTGACTCTGCAAACTTGCTTACAAAACCCACTCTGGTCTGGCAGGTCTATTCTCCTGTAGCAGGCAGCCGGGATGTCCTTACTTCCTATCTTACGGACGGCATGAGCTGGAGGGCAGACTACATCGTAAAGACGAATGCGGATGATACAAAGGCTGATATCCAGGGCTGGGTCAGTGTCGACAATGGGGCAGGGACCACCTATGAGGATGCCAAATTGAAGCTCGTTGCAGGTGAAGTTCACCGTATAGCTGTACCGCAGCCGATTCGTTATACTGAGGAGGTTGCAGAGGAGGAAGTAATGTATGAAAGTGCAAAGGACAGCTTTGTTGAGGAATCCCTCTTTGAGTATCATCTCTACACCCTGGAAAGGCCGGCTACTCTGAAAAATAACCAGGTCAAGCAGCTCTCCCTGCTCTCTGCAGATTCCGTGCCCGTGGAAAAGGAACTTATCTTTGATGTTTCAAAAAGTGATAAAGTGCAGGTAGTCCTGAACCTGAATAACTCAAAGGAAAAAGGTCTTGGAATGCCTCTCCCTGCCGGAGTTTTGAGGGTATATAAAGCAGATTCCGAAGGGCAGCTCCAGTTCCTCGGAGAAGATAGTATAGACCACACCCCAAAAGATGAGGAGGTCAAAGTTGTTGTCGGAAGCGCTTTTGATGTAACCGGCACCAGAACCCAGACCGACTACAAAAAGGTAGGCACTAATGTCTGGCGGGAAAGCTATGAGATTGAATTAAATAACCATAAGCCTGAAGCACAGAAAATCAGGATCGTGGAACATTTCTACGGAGACTGGGAGATTACCGCCAGTTCCGATACTTATGAAAAGACGGATGCTTACACTGCCGAATGGGAAGTGACCGTGCCCGCAGACGGTTCGAAAAAAGTCTCTCTCACAGTGGGACACAGATATTGAGCCGGAATGAAATGCGTGAAAATATTCCGGACTCCCGCTTAACGAAAGAAATATGAATACTTATTTAAGGGGGCTTTTAGCCCTCTCATTCTATCACTTTTTGACTTCTTACTTTATAATTTGCTTTTTTCAAGAGTCCGTTTAAGAAATCCGGTTTTCTACTCTTTTCAGTCAATCTTCTATAGTTTTCTATAAAATCATATCTATATAAATCCGAACCCCCAATGATTATACTATGGGAGTGAAGAAACATATTCTATGGCTCTTTTTAGTGTTTATCGCATTCGTATTACTTTTTTCAGCTTATGTGCCTCACTATCCGGATAGTATTGCTCAGGCAAATGTGTCCGGCAGTGAAAAAAATCAAACCGGATCAGATCCGGGAATTTCCGAGGAAATTCCAGCCGCAGATCCTCCGGGAATTCTGGCTTCAGGAGCAGTTGAAGCCGGAGGGAATCTGGATCTTACAATTTATGAACAGGGGCTTGCCCTTGTAAAAGAAAGGCGAGATATAGAGCTTGAAAGCGGGACCAACAGGGTGGAATATACGGACATTGCTTCCGGAATTATCCCTTCCTCGGTTCTGGTCGAAGACCCTGAGGGCGGGGAGGTGACGGTGCTTGAACAGAACTATGAATATGACCTTGCGAGCAGTTCCGGGTTACTTGAAAAGTACCTTGGCAGGGAGATAACAGTAACGGGCACAAACGGTGATGTCTACACAGGCAGGCTGCTCAGCCATGAGGGCGGGAGTGTCGTCCTGGAAACTGAAACTGGTGAAGCTATAGTGCTTCAGGATGTCTCCAGGATAGAACTGCAGAATGCGTCGGAACTTTCAACAAAACCGACTATTATCTGGCAGATTTATTCCCCTGTTTCGGGAACGCGCAAACTCCTTACGTCCTACCTGACAGAAGGTCTAAGCTGGAAAGCAAATTATGTCCTGAAAAGTAATGCCGATGACACTGAAGCTGATATCAGGGGCTGGGCTAATATTGACAACAGGGCAGGGATTACCTATGAAAATGCAGTCCTGAAACTTGTCTCCGGAGAACTAAACCGTGCGTTTCCCCCTGTACGGCCTCTGCCAGAACGTGCCGAAGGAGCTGTAGCTGAAGAATCAGTGCCATCCTTTACCGAAGAGACCCTTTCCGAATATCACCTCTATACTCTCGACAGGCCGGCAACTCTGAAAAATAATCAGGAAAAGCAGATATCACTTTTTTCTATAGACTCCGTGCCTGTGGAAAAGGAGCTCATCTATGATAATTCTCTGAGTAAGAGGGTCCGAATTTTCCTTACCTTTGAAAACTCAAAGGAAACCGGGCCTGGTATGCCTCTTCCGGCAGGTGTCGTAAGAGTTTATAAAACCGACTCTGCAGGCGAACTCCAGTTCCTGGGTGAAGACAGTATAGGGCATACTCCTCTGGGCGAGGAACTCAAACTGACTGTCGGTTCGGCCTTCGACCTTACAGTCACACGAAACCAGACCGATTACCAGCGCATAAGTGATAACGTAGAGAGAGTCAGCTACGAGATACAAATTAACAACAGCAAGTCCGAACCTCAGGACGTGATTGTCGTGGAACATCTCTACGGAGAATGGAAAATCCTGGAAACTTCAGACGAGTACCGAAAAACTGATGCTTTTACCATTGAGTTCAGAGTGACGGTTTCTGCAAATGGCACAAAAACTATTACCTACACCGCAGAGAATCGCTTTTAAGCAGGGTTCGCAGAAGAAATTGAAGTTAAAAATCTGAAATAAAAATCTGAAGTAAAGTTGAAAGTGAAAGGTGAAGTTAAAAATCTGAAGTAAAGTTGAAAGTGAAAGGTGAAGTTAAAAATCTGAAGTAAAAGCGCAGAACAAAAGACAGAACAGATTTGCAGAATATTCCGGCGGACTGAAAATCCCTGAAGCAGGCAGCTGCCGGTAAATTCTCAAAAAGTGGATGAGTAAATATTCTGAAATAACGAAGTTAAAAGGAATTTGCAAGACCGGATACAGAGGATTTCTGTAACCTGTCTTTTTTTGCATTTATCCTTCGAGTACAATCTCGATGTTTATGTCTTTGGGAACCTGGATTCTCATGAGCTGACGGAGTGCTCTTTCATCGGCTGCGATGTCGATGAGCCTCTTGTGTACGCGCATTTCCCAGTGGTCCCAGGTTGCAGTTCCATCCCCGCTGGGGCTTTTCCTTGTGGGAACTACAAGTTTCTTTGTTGGAAGCGGAACAGGCCCTGAAATGCTTACTCCTGTCCTTTCTGCAATTAACTTTACCTGGTTACAGACTCCATCCAGATCCTTGGGACTGATGCCTGACAATCTTATTCTAGCTTTTTGCATAACCTTTTTTCTCCTTACAAAATGAAAAAAGGAGAGTGTTATTTCTGCTTAACACTCATGCACATACCGGCGGCAATTGTCATACCCATATCACGGATAGCGAACCTGCCGAGCTGTGGAATTTCTTTTACGGGCTCGATAACCATCGGCTTTGTTGGTCTGATGGTAACGATTGCTGCGTCTCCGGCCTTAAGGAAGGTCGGGTTTTCTTCCTTAACCTGGCCACTCTTCGGGTCCAGCTTCTTGTCAAGTGAAATCAGCTGGCATGCGACCTGAGTGGTGTGGGAGTGGAATACAGGGGTGTAACCTGCAGTAATTGCGGAGGGGTGCTGGAGGACCACTACCTGTCCTACAAACTCTTCAGCAACCTTTGGTGGGTTGTCAACAGGGCCACAAACGTCTCCTCTGCGGACGTCATTCTTGCCGATACCGCGGACGTTCCATCCGATGTTGTCTCCAGGGAATGCCTGTGGAATTTCTTCGTGGTGCATTTCAATGGACTTTACTTCACCGCTTATGCCTCCGGGCATGAAAACAACCTTGTCACCTTTCTTCATGACACCGGTTTCTACTCTGCCTACAGGCACAGTTCCGATACCGGAGATGGTGTATGCGTCTTCCACAGGGATCCTGAGAGGGAGAGTGGAGGGCTTTTCAGGCTCTTTGAGGTTGTTGAGGGCTTCCATGATGGAGGGACCCTTATACCAGGGAGTGTTTGCACTGTTTTTGATGATGTTGTCGCCCTGGAATGCGGAGGTCGGGATGAAGGGGATTTCGCTTGGCTTGAACCCGATCATTTTAAGGATACCGGATACCTGCTCGATAACTTCCTTGTACCTGGCTTCGCTGTATTCTACTGCATCCATCTTGTTGATTGCAACAATAAGCTGGCTGATACCGAGGGTCCTGGAAAGGAAGATGTGTTCCTTGGTCTGGGCCATGACACCATCAGGGGCTGCAACTACAAGGACAGCAGCATCAGCCTGAGAAGCACCTGTGATCATGTTCTTTACGAAGTCACGGTGGCCAGGGCAGTCTACAACTGTGAAATAGAATTTGTCTGTGTCGAATCTCTTGTGAGCGATGTCAATTGTGATACCTCTTTCACGCTCTTCCTTAAGAGAGTCCATAACCCAGGCGAAGGCAAAGGATTCCTTACCCTTCTGCTTTGCTTCTTCTCTAAACTTGTCAATGATGTGTGGAGCTACAGCCCCTGCATCGTACATTAAGCGTCCTACGAAAGTTGACTTTCCGTGGTCAATGTGACCAATCACTGCTAAATTCATGTGTGGTTTTTCTGCTGCCATATTTATAATTCTCCTGTAATTCTGGATGAGTTTAATCCGTATATCAAATATTTACTATATTAAGATTAGGGCAAATCTCAATATTGATTCATCCACTTCCGATATTATTTTGTTAAATCAATATTGTCAGTTTCCCTTTTTCCGGCCTTTTTTCTTGAACTGGTACTGTATGAATATCCAGCGGCCTGGACTATTTTCCCCAATATAGGTATACCTTGACTTAAAGCTTTCCGATTGGCCTTATCCTCGAACCGATAGGGATTCTTTTCCCTTCCAGGTCAGTCGAGATCTTTTTTTCTTCATTCCAAAGGAAATAGGTATTACTTTTAAAATATTAAGGAAAAGCGGAATAAATTCCGCTTACATTGAAAGGTAATCAGCAGACTTCGGAAGTTCTTTCTTGAGACCCTTCCTCTCTCTGATCTGACCTACTACTTCAGTCTGGATGCTGGTTGGTACGATATCAAAGCCTCCGAATTCAGTGCTCCACATAGCACGTCCTTCGGTTGCTGACCTGATCTCTCCTGCAAATCCAAACATCTCGGCCACAGGCACTCTGGCTTCGATAATTGCCAGGTCTCCTTCTGTGGACATGTTAAGGATAATTCCACGGCGGCCCTGAATTTCCTTTGTTGCACCGCCCATTGTGAGCTGGGGCACCTGGATAAATACCTTCTGATAAGGTTCGAGAAGGCTGTCTTCTGCCATAAGCATCCCTGCCTGGATGGCCTGCCTTGCTGCGGGGATGACCTGAGCCGGACCTCTGTGAATTGCGTCTTCGTGAAGTTTTGCATCTACAAGCACGCACTTCACGTTTGCCACGGGTTCTCTTGTGAGAGGACCTGCTTTCATGACTTCTTCAAACCCGTCAAGCACCAGTTCCATTGTCTCGTTCAGATACTGGATACCCTTGGTTATGTCTATGAAGATGTTGGAATTGAGGATGCCCACAATGCCTTTTGCTTCTTCTTTCCCCATGCCGAGTTCCATGAGCTTCTGCCTGCGCTCAAGCTCGGGCATGTTCATGCTGATGTCACCGGACTTGATCAGATCGACAATTGCAGTGTCAAGGGGTTCCACATAGATATAGAACCTGTTGTGCCTGTTAGGGGACTTTCCTTCTACAGGTTCAATCTTTCTCCTGATAGTTTCCCTGTAGACCACAATAGGCTTGCTCGTGGTAATTTCCACGTTTTTGTCCCTTTCGATCCTGTGGGCAATGACTTCCAGGTGAAGTTCTCCCATCCCGGCCATCAGGTGTTCCCCTGTTTCCTCGTCCAGGGTGATCTGGAGAGTCGGGTCTTCCTTTGCGACCTGCCTGAGGACTTCAACCAGTTTGGGAAGGTCCTTGGTGTGCTTGGCTTCTACAGCCACAGTCACCACAGGTTCGCTTACGTGCCTGATGCTTTCGAAAGGTGTCATGCCATCAAGGGTTGTAACTGTGGACCCTACGATTGCATCTTTTAAGCCCGTAACTGCAGCAATGTTTCCTGCAGGGATTTTCTCCACTTCGAGCCTTTCGGGGCCCATGAAGATGCCTACCTGCTGGACTCTGCTCTTTTTTGCAGTCCCGGATGTATAAACTTCCATTCCACGAGTAAAAGATCCACTGAACAGCCTTCCGGTTGCGACTTCTCCTGCATGAGGGTCTATGGAAATGTCCGTTACCATGAAAGCAAGGTGACCGGCTGCATCTGCAGCAGCCATGGATTTGCCAACTTCAGAGTTAGCGTCTCCGTGCCAGATAGCAGGTACTCTTCCCTTCTGGGCTTCAAGAGGGTTTGGAAGGTACCTGATGACCATATCAAGAACAGTTGAATGAAGAGGACATTTTTCTGCCAGAGCCTTCATGTCTTCGGCCTTACAGTAGTCATAGACTTCCTTGAATGAAATCCCGGTCTTCTGCATCATAGGCACACTGATTGCCCAGTTATAAAGAGCTGAACCGAATGCGACAGTTCCGGCTGCTGCATCTACTTTCCAGCCTGCCTTGAACTTCTCCGGATTCATGTTCTTGATGAGCTTGTTCACGTGGTCAATTACTTTGCCAAGGCGAACCTGCATTTCCTGAGAATCAACCTGCAGCTCATTGATTAATCTGTCTACCTTGTTGACAAAAAGCACGGGCCTGACGTGTTCCCTGAGGGCCTGCCTGAGCACGGTTTCAGTCTGGGGCATCGTACCTTCGACTGCGTCCACGACCACAACTGCACCGTCTACGGCTCTCATGGCACGGGTAACGTCTCCACCAAAGTCAACGTGCCCTGGAGTGTCAATCAGATTGATCAGGTAGTCTTCATTGTCGTAAGTGTGAACCATGGAAACGTTCGAGGCATCGATTGTAATACCTCTTGCCTGTTCCTCTTCATCGGAGTCCATGAACAACTGTCTTCCGGCAAGTTCCTTTGAAATCATGCCGGCGCCTGCTAACAGGTTGTCCGATAATGTGGTTTTTCCGTGGTCAATGTGCGCAACGATACCGATATTTCGGATTTTCTCTGGTTCATTCATGAGCGTCGTTACGCGCTCGACCATTTTCTTCCTTCGTCCCATGCTGATACCTTTTAAAAAAATATAATTTAGTTATAATATGTATTTTTAAATCGGTGCAACCCGCAAAATTGATTAGCGTGCTGCCTTTGCAACTCTTTCCTTTGCATCCTTTCTGTTGATAGAGAAGGATTTCGTATCGCGGTTTGCAGCGCCTATGATTTCGGTTGCCAGGCATTCTGCGACTGTGCGTCTGGATTTGAAAGATGCGGCATTTGTTCCCATGCTGATGTACCGCAGAGCAGTGTCCACACGTCTCTGGGGTGCAGTATCAACTGCTTTTGGAACGGAGATACCGCCGTACTTCAGCCTGACCACTTCTTCTCTGGGGCCGGCATTGGAAATGGCTTCCACGAGAACCTGGATAGGGTTCTGCTGGGTCTTCTTGTTTATAATGTCCAGAGCTTCCTCAACTGCACGGAGGGTTACCTGTTTCTTTCCGCTGTTGATTTCAGTCCTCATCAGGTTGTTTGCCAGACGTTCAACAATGGAAATTTCGGATTTGTTAAACTGCTGCCTGGCATGCTTTCCGCTGCTGTGGGGGACGATTACAGGAGTAAGGCTGACGTAACGCTTGATTCCAAGGTCTCTTACTTCAACTTCTGTTGGGTCCCATTTGCCGAAAATTTTGTACACAAAAATCATCTCCTGGGTTTTTCCAATCTGCCAATAACCAGCTGGTTCAGAGACACGTTGTTTACGGCAATTACCTTAAAACGTACGCCGGGAATATCACCCATAGCACCACCCATACGGCCTCCGATCCTTTCCACGGTAACTTCATCGTGTTCATCAATGAAGTTTACTGCACCGTCTCCAGGACAGAATGCGGTTACCTGACGCCCGTTTTTAATGAGCTGGATCCTTACACATTTTCGGATTGCGGAGTTCGGCTGTTTTGCTTCAACTCCTACCTTCTCTAATACTATACCCCGACCCTGCGGTGCGCCACCAAGAGGGTCAGCTTTTACGTTCAGACCAAGAACACGCCTGCAGTAGTAGTTATCTTTCCAGCGGGCATCTTTCCTGGTTTGTTTGAGTATATTAGCTGCATATTTTCCTTTAGCCATTGTAAATTTCTCCTGTTAAAAATTGATCACAGTTTCCTATTGTGGCATTAAATGCCAGAATTGTCCTTCAACGCCGGATTAATGGATCAACATAAATTAATGGGATATTACTGCAGGATCACATCTTCTATAGTGTGGTGACGACGGGCAAGCATCTTCACTTTCTCTATGTTCTTGCCGTTGCGACCGATGGCAAGCCCCTTCTCTTTATTGGGTACCTCTACATAAGCTAATCGCTTGCCATTTTTGGTTGTAAGATTTACTGAACTTACGGATACCGGTCCGAAGGCATTCTTTATAAAAGTTATAGGATCCTCTGAATATTCCACAAGCTCAATAGGTTTGTCCAGGGCTTTTTTAACACGGTTTATATTTTCTCCGTTTTTGCCTATTGCAAGCCCCATATCACCCTGCTTTACAACATAAACGAGCCTTTCCTCTTCCGGAATACAGTCAAGTATTTTGGCTCGGGTCATGTTTTCAAACAATGCAATGTACTGGATGCTTTCTGCAGTAAGTCTTATTTCACCCAAGACGTTGCAACTCCTTTTTATCAAGCTGTAGCTGCCAGGATATCCGATTCTCCTGCATCGAGGATTGCCATGGCTGCAATCGTGAAGGGCTTTCCGCATACGGGCCCGAGTTCTACACTTGTGCCACCGTATTCCAGGATCGGAACATTTGTTGCCTGTATTTTCATTTTAACGTCTTCGGGGCAGTTTGATGCCAGGACCACCATTTTTGCAGAGCCGTCTGCTGCTGCATCCATGGTCCGATTGGCTCCAACTATTACTTTTCCTGTTTTCACAGCCTTGATAAGAGATTTATCAACATTGATCTTCATTTTCATCAACTCTGTCTCAAATTAGCTCATCTACTCTATCTCTTTCTAAATAAAGATTCCAAGCGTGGTGAGTATATGGTACTCTAAATACCTGATGCCTTATATCAATTTTCTGGTTATGAGCCTCGCGGACTCAAGTTTCTGCAGCAGGATTTGATGAAGTCTATTAAGGTAATGTATACCTGATCTGAACTTGGTCTTCTATCAGGTTATATATTTAAATAATTATAGGTTAAACCCGGAGTTTTTCCCGGCATAACTTCATTCTTCTTCGGCTTCGATTTCCTCAGCTTCAATTCTTCCCGTCTTTCTGCTTACAAGGTGCACATCTCCGGTACCCATGCGAATAGGCTGACCGACAATGATATTTTCTGTGACACCCTCCAACTTGTCCACATCTCCCCGCATTCCTGCATCCAGAAGGTGATTGACAGTAACTTCGAAAGCTGCACGGGCAAATACACTGGCTTTTTCACCTGAAATTCCGTGTCTACCGATCTGTTTTACTTCCCCGTCGCAGGTCATGATGTCTGCTACAAGCATAATATGCCGGATATCCACGGTAAGACCCTGTTCACGCAGGGTATCTGTGGCTTCCTTGATAATTGCATTTCTTGCAGCCTCGACTCCCAGCACTTCATAGATTTCATTAATGTTGTTTGTGCTGGTTCGGGTCCTGTCCACTCCTTCAAACTGAAGTACGTCACGCAGAGCTGAGCCTTCTGTATAGAGAGTGTACTCTTCACCCTCCTTTCTGACCACCACTCGCTTGATCCCTTCTATTCCTTTGAGGGTTACATTGTGGATGCTTTTTGCAAGCTGGAGCAGCTCTCTGTAAGAAGGCTCTCCCGGGGTGATAACAATCTGGTTATCTATGTCAGGAGAGATGTTGACCAGCACGTTCAGTTCTTCGTTGAACTTCTCTTTCACCTGGTCTATTGTAATATTCCTGCCTTCCATTGCTTTTTCGTGCAGGTCTATTATAAGCTTCATCTGGGAAAGGTCAGTGGTCACGTCAGCGATATGATCGATTTTTGTCGCTTCAATTTCCCAGGCAAGGGCTCTTGTTTTTTCCCTGTTGTAAGCGTAATCTTCAGGATTCTCTTTGGAAAGGGCGATTGTCATCATTGGAGTGCTCGGAATTTTCCGGGCATCCACGATTTCGATCAGACGGGGCAGACCGAGAGTAACGTTAATCTCGGCCACACCGGCGTAGTGAAAGGTACGCATGGTCATCTGAGTACCTGGCTCCCCTATGGACTGGGCTGCAACCACACCTGCAGCGTCACAGGGTTCGATACATGAGACCTCATATTCTTCCATTGCCTTTTCTATGATCTCTTCCATTTCCTTCTTGCTTACCCCGGCTTTGAGAACATCTTCCCTCAGGGCACTTAATATATTAGAAGGAAAAGGCAGATCTTTTATCATGCTATCGATTGTAGCTTCGCTAATACTCATCATGCCACCTTCTTGTTTATCACGGAACGGACGATCCTGTGGATGGTCTCGGGTTTGCTGAAGTCGCTTTTTGTTGGGTTAATCCCATCTTCTCCGTACTTGAACTGCACAAGCACACCCCTGGTGTCCCTTACCGTGAGGTCATACTGGACTTCAAGGTCCTGGAGAGCATTGACAAGTCTCCTCTGCAGGTACCCTGACTGTGATGTCCTGACTGCAGTGTCCACAAGACCTTCTCTACCACCGATTGCGTGGAAGAAATACTCTGTCGGGTTTAACCCGCTCTTGTAACTTGCCTTGACGAACCCGTGGGCATCCGATCCCAGGTCACCTTCCTGGAAGTGGGTCAGAGTCCTGCCTGAGTATCCTCTGCGAATGCGCTCTCCACGCACTGCCTGCTGGCCAACACAGGCTGCCATCTGGGTAAGGTTCAGGATTGAACCTCTTGCTCCTGAACGCGCCATGATAACTGCTGAATTTTCAAGCCCCATGTGGCTGTCTGCAATTCCACCGGTCTCGTCTCTGGCCTTTCCGAGCTTCTGCATGATGCTCATTTCAATTGTTTCATCAAGGGTTCTTCCGGGGAGGGGTTCAAGCTCTTTATTCTGATAAGATTTGATAAGGTTCTGCACGGCTTCTTCAGCTTTAGCGAGAACCTCATTGATCTGGATCCTGGCTTCTTTCGGAATATCTTCGTCAGCTATCCCGAAACTCAGGCCTGTCCTCATGATCGCCCGGATTGCAAGCTTGGTCATATCATCTATAAACTTGGACCCGGCTTCGGGACCGATTTCCTTGATAATACGGTCCTGAACTTTTCCTTTGAATGCCCCAATGGCCGCTTCGTCTATCGTGCCCACAAGGAGGTCACTGTTCCGAATTACCACATAGGCATCGTTCGGGCATTCTCCTTTCTTACAGGTATCACAGTGTGAGCAGACCTGAGCCGTGAACTCCATGTTAAGGCCTTCAGGCAGGATCTGGCTGAAAATCTGTTTTCCTGTCCAGTAAGGTTTCCCGTCCTCGTCGTGGCCTGCAGGTTCGGGCAGGTTGCGTGCACGGCTCTTCCTCAGAAGGTCGTAAGCCTCGTAACTGGTAATATGGTTTTCAAAACGGGTCAGAAGGAAAAGCCCTGAAATGTGGTCGTGGATCCCACCGATAATGGGACCTCCGAAACGTGGAGAAAGGATGTTTTCCTGAACCTGCATGAGGATCTTTGCCTCGGCCCTTGACTCTTCGGTCTGGAGGGCATGCATGTTCATTTCGTCCCCGTCAAAGTCAGCGTTGTAAGGAGGACAGACTGCAGGGTTCAGCCTGAAGGTTTTGTTAGGCAGAACCTTTACGGAATGGGCCATGATACTCATCTTGTGCAGAGAAGGCTGCCTGTTGAAGAGCACGATGTCGCCGTCTTTTAACTGTCGTTCCACAACCCAGCCGAATTCCAGTTTATCGGCAAGGTCGTCCTTGTTCATATTGGTTACCTTTATGCGCCTGCCGTCGGACCTGAGCACATAGTTTGCTCCGGGGTGAACATCTTCGCCGTTCCTTACATAGACCTTGAGATGTTCGATGTTCCTCTGGGTCACCACTGCTGGCATTGTCAGAATCCGTGCAATGGGTATGGGGACACCGACTTCATTTATACTAAGGTTCGGGTCAGGAGAGATAACGGTACGGGCAGAGAAATTAACACGCTTACCTGACAAGCTTCCCCTGAACCTTCCTTCCTTACCTTTTAAACGCTGGGAAAGGGTCTTAAGAGGTCTGCCTGATCTATGTCTTGCAGGGGGTATTCCTGAAACCGAGTTGTCAAAGAATGTAGTAGCGTGATATTGAAGTAGCTCCCACAGGTCCTCAATGATAAGCTGTGGAGCTCCTGCTTCCCTGTTTTCCTGGAATCTCTGGTTGATCCTGATAATGTCTACCAGCTTGTGGGTCAGGTCGTCTTCACTGCGCTGCCCGGATTCCAGAGTGATCGAAGGGCGCACCGTAACAGGAGGCACAGGCAGGACTGTAAGGATCATCCACTCTGGCCTTGCATTCTTCGGGTCCATCCCGACAACCCTTATGTCCTCGTCCGGGATGTTTTCAAAGCGGTCCCTAATCTCGGTAGGGGTCAGCTTTTCTCCGTTTTCCAGGTATTCGGTGGGCTTTTCGAATTTGATATCGAGCTGTTCTTCATTACAGTAGGGGCAGGTCTTTACCTTGCTGGCTTCTTTATATGCCTCATTAATGAGGTCATCAGGCATGTGCCCGATTTCTTCAACTGCAACGAGTTGATCCAGAAACTTCTGTTTCTGGGTCGGGTCCAGCAGAATCTTGCTGCATTTTCTGCAGGTTGCCCTGAGGAGTTTTCGGATTACTTTGTTAAAGCCAACGTGGACAACAGGGGCAACAAGTTCAATGTGCCCGAAGTGTCCGGGACATTCGCCTGCCCTGCCGGAGCATGTCTTGCAGCGAAGCCCGGGGTCGATAACCCCGAGTTTCGTGTCCATAAGCCCCATGTCAATTGGAAATCCGTCGTCATCGTAAGTGTCGGCCGTAATGATGGGCGTTGAGCTCATCTTACGGATCTCTTTCGGGGACAATAAGCCGAATTTGATAGAAGCGATTCTTTTTGGAATAGGAGGTACGTTTGCCATATGTCCACCTCACCTTATACAGCATCTTCAAGATTGAGCCTGGGAGCAACCCCGAGGGACTTAATCTCATCAAGTAATAGTTTGAACGCGTAGCTCATCTCAACGGGGTATATATCCTGTCTCTTATACACATCTGACGCTGCCGACGAATAGAGAGGTGTA